>NZ_JAVLBN010000009.1:0-70547 GCF_031581065.1 Salibacter sp. | reverse complement strand
GATTTTTCATTTTCGTTTTCAGCTTCTTTTATGAAAGCCCAACCTACACTTCCAGATCCAAGGTCAAGTCCCAGTATTTTTTTCATCGTTCAGTTTTTTTATATTTGTAATTAATCTGAAGCAATTCACAATAAGGATTATTCCGTTGTGAAAACATTTAAAGCGGCCTTCGGGTCGCTTTTTTTATTACTTCAAATTTCAATTCCATTATTTAAAATTACAGAATCCGCAATCTAATAAAACTTTCCCTAAAACCAATGAGGTAATGGTTAAAAACCGCGGTATCTGTCATTTACATTATCTGCTCTATGTTCGCTAAGAGCGGTTTGTATCAGTTTTTCAGTGGGTTTCACCAGTTGGGCGTAAACGGCTATGCCAACTTCGTTAAAGTAGTTTTCCTGTGATAGTTTTACCTCAGAGATGTAGGCGCTTAATTGTGCACCGGCATCGAGCATATTGGCAATGACTATATTTTCATAAGCGGCTATGTAACCGAGTTTGTGGCTTTGCCAGTGGACTTCAGTAGCAAAACGGTCGTGTTTGTTATCGGGGTCGCGTACTAATTGTAATTCCTGCCCCTCTTTTAAACTTCCGCTCACTTTATTAAAGTCGTAGTATTTGAGTCCGCGCAGGTAGTTGTCGTAAATCTTTATTGGTTTATTGCTGAAGAATTGGTTTTTGGGCAACATGAGTCCCATCGTACCAATTCCAAATCCCTTTACAAAATCACTTCGTTTCATGGTTGTTTTGTTTGATTCTTTACAAACTAAAATGGTGAGACCGTAATGTATTTACGTTGGGGAAGAAAGTCCCGTCCCTTGCGTCACGAGCTTTTAGTACTGACCGAAAGCGTCAGTAGATCTAAGTTCATCTAAGTCTTGACCTGCGTCAAGGACTAAGATTCACTAAGAGTCGAGGTTAAGGTTGAGGTTGAAGAGGAGGTTGAGCCGGAGGTGCTGACCGAAGCGTCAGTAGCTGAAAGTGCTGACCGAAGCGTCAGTAGCTGAGAGCGTTCTAATTGTGGTTTTGGGGTTGCTTGATGTTTAAGGTGTTAAGGGTTTGGAGGTTTGTGAGTTTTGTGTTTGTTTAGCCAAAAGCCAAAAGCCAAAAGCCAAAAGCCAAAAGCCAAAAACCAAAAGCTAATCGCCAACGGCTAAAGTCAAGGTCAAGGCCGAGGTTGAGCCGGAGGTGCTGACCGATAGCGTCACAAAGCTGATTCTTCCTTTTTTTAATCACTATCTCAAAAATTGCTTTATTAACTTAACAGTTTTGCCTCTTTTTGCTCAATAAAGAAAGCAAAATGGAAATAACCATATCATGTAGCTTTTAGCTAAAAACGTACCTCCACTTTCTCTATTCAACCGCTCTTGCGTAAATTCGCATTTAAAATTTGGATGATGAAGAATCGTATTTGTGAGTTGTTTGATATAGACTATCCTATTATTCAGGCCGGAATGATCTGGTGTTCGCCCTGGCAATTGGCCAGTGAAGTTTCCAATGCGGGCGGACTGGGAATAATCGGTTCGGGATCTATGTATCCTGAAGTGCTGAGAGAACACGTTGAAAAGTGCAAAAAAGCTACTGACAAACCATTTGCGGTTAATATTCCGTTGCTCTACCCCAATATCGAGGAGCATATTCAAACAATCATCGATTACGAGGTTCCAATCGTTTTTTCATCGGCTGGTAATCCCAAAACCTGGACACCCAAACTCAAAGAGCACGGTATTAAAGTTGTGCATGTTGTGTCGAGTGCAAAGTTTGCCAAAAAGGCTGTTGAAGCAGGATGTGATGCTGTTGTGGCTGAAGGTTTTGAAGCTGGCGGACACAATGGGCGAGAAGAGACGACAACTATGTGCCTTATTCCGCTTGTGAAAGATGCGGTTGATGCTCCGGTTATTGCAGCCGGTGGTATTGGATCGGGAAGGTCTATACTGGCAGCTATGTCGCTCGGTGCTGATGCTGTTCAAATCGGTAGCCGTTTTGCAGCGAGTAATGAATCATCGGGTCACGAGAATTTCAAAAACAGGATCGTGAGCACGAATGAAGGTGATACGGTTCTGACACTCAAAGAACTCGCACCTGTAAGACTCATCAAAAATGAATTTTACGCTGATGTGATGAATGCCTATGAGCGTTGCGCATCAAAAGAGGAACTCGCACAAGTACTCGGCAGGGCGAGAGCCAAAAAAGGAATGTTTGAGGGAGACATGGAACAGGGTGAACTCGAAATTGGTCAGGTAAGCGCCCAAATAAAAGATGTATTGCCGGCTAAAAAGATCTTTGAAAACCTCCTTAATGAATACCGCGAAGCGAGGAAGGCAATTTGTGATAAAGTTTTTGACCTTTAATACAACGAATTGCCGGCTGGGTCGTTTAAATCATTGATATGCGCATAGTTTCGGTTCTGACCATTATATTTTTTCTGGCTGGATTTGCTCGCGGAGCTGTAGATCCACCGGATTTACGCTGCATTGCTGTTCAACCGAACGGTGATGTGGTGCTCACGTGGATAGCGCCCAACGATCCGGCAAATGAATTTGTCGAGTATGTGGTTGGAGTGAGTAATTCTCGAAATGGAACTTACACCGAAACATCTGTTGCCAACCTGGCAACTACCACTTTCACAAATACGAATTCCAATGCTACTACAAACTCTGAGTTTTACTACGTGAAAACGGTTTACGATGATGGCAGCGGAAACGTGGAGGTCTCCAGCGACACATTTGAAACAATGCTCCCGGTAATATCCAACAAAACCGATACTACGGCAACCATAACCTGGAATCCGCAGATTGTCCCCAATTTACCCAGCAATTCAGGAAATTATGAAGTCTTTAGAAGTATAGATGGCGGTCCCTGGGTATTGGTCGGAACCACACCTTACGGAACCGAAACATTTACGGATACCACCTTCAAAGTATGTTCTGAAGATATCGCTTTTAAAGTAGAAACGGAGGATAACAGCGGTTGCAGATCTGTATCGGCCGTTGTGGAAGAGTTGTTTGAAGACAATACTTCACCTGATATTCCAATTATGGATAGTGTAACAGTTGACACGGCTACCGGAAACCTCGAACTCTCCTGGCAATCAAGTGAGGCGGGAGATACTGACGGCTACCAAATTTTGTACTATGATTTAGCATCATCTGCCTGGATAATCATCGATACCGTTTACGGGAAAGCGAATACAACTTACATCGATTCTGTGGCATCGGGTAGTGGAGGTACTCAACAATATGCCATCGCTTCATTTGATACCTGCTACAAAGGCAACCCGGCAACTGCCAATATAAGCGCAGGAAGTGATGCGCACCAATCGATTTATTTGGAAACTTTCCCTGATTTTTGCGCAGAGGAAGTTCAGTTAGAGTGGTCTCAGTATCAGGGCTGGAATGACTTGCAAGGCTATGCGATATATTATCGGCTGAATAATGGTCCGTCAGTCTTTTTGGATTCTGTACCGGGATCTGACAGTACCTATTTGCACGAAAATGTAGATGTGCGGCAGGATTACTGCTACGTGATTGTGGGGTATGCTACTGACCGATCGAAAACGAGTACCTCAAATATTGCATGTCCGCAAAGTGCAGCTTCTTTTCAGCCCAATATTCACTACCTGCAACGAGCTGATGTAGTCAATAGCGATTATGTGGAGATTGAGTGTTTAGTCGATACTTCGATTTTTGTGAATTATTATGCTTTAGAACGGGCTATCGATTCAAACGGAACATTTATAGAAATTGCTCGTGCTCCTTACGGTCAGAGCCCGATACTCCAGTTTGAGGACAGAACGGCACAGGTGAACCAAACCGATTACTGGTACCGTGTAGTGATGTACGATTCATGCGACTTCCCGATATCGATCTCGAATTTGGCTAAAACGATTTACCTGAACGGAACCTTTGATGAGCAAACCTACAATGCCCATCTGTCTTGGACTGCGTACATCGGTTGGGGTGTGTTTGGTGACTCGCTCGATCACTATGACTTATTTCGCGTGGCCGATAATGCAGCCGGTTCCATGAACCAAACTCTCACGACAGGCGATACGTTGCGCAATTTTGAAGAAAACACGGAAACTTACATCACTGAGGGTAATAGAATTTGCTACATCGTTCGGGCGACAAACCGCGATAGTTTGCAGGTTTATTCGAACAGGAAGTGTTTTAAATCTAACACGAAAATATGGGTACCGAATGCATTTAAACCTACAGGAATTCACAATCCTGAGTTTAAGCCCACTGTAGCTTTTGGTGGTTTTAGGCAATACAGGTTACAGATATTTAACCGCTTTGGAAACCTCGTTTTTGAATCGACTAATATCGAGCGAGGCTGGGATGGAACTGCTCAAGATGGAAGCGCAGCTCAACAGGGAGCTTATGCTTATCGTATTACGCTCGTCAATCAATCAGGAGATGAAGAAGTGAAAATGGGAAGTGTGATTTTGATTAGGTAAGGTTTTGATATTCTGTAATTTACCTTTAAATTTCCAATTAATTACAACAATTAAAGTAATTTTGGTCTGGTTTGTGCTAATCACTAACAAAAAGATATGTATGCTTAAACGACTGAGTATTTTAGTGATAGTGTTGCTCGCAACATCTGTTCAGGTATTTGGACAGAATGATGACGATGATAACGAGAATGAAAATGACGGACATTTAGATGCTCACATGGGACTCGGATTTCCCGAAGGAGAATTCAAAGATGCAGTTGGAGACCGCGCGTTTTTTGGAGTTGGTGGCGGAATTTATTTTCCGCTCGTTCGCAAGTTGACGCTCGAACTCGGTCTCACCTATCATTATTACTGGATGGAAAGGCAGGAAGAGGACTTTCAAATAGACGATCCTCAGTTCGGGGAATACGAAGTTACCTCAGTTGTGAATAGCAACATGATGCCCATTCATGCTAATTTGAGAGTTAGTCCGCTCAAGAATTTGAACAACGCATTCTATCCTTACATCGAGGGAATAGCCGGTTTTCGATTGTTCAACTCCCGAACCCGCATTTCAGTCGATGACTACACCCAAAATCCACCGCCAGATGAAATAGAGAATGAAACAAAAGGCGCCTGGAGCTATGGATACGCTGGCGGATTGTCTATCAAGTTATCTCGCGTAATTTTCATTGATGGCAGAGTTGAAAAGCTCTACGGAACGGAGTCTTCTTACATCGATTCTGAATCAATCGAGTACAACGACAACACGCAGGAAGCTACTTACGATAAGGTTTCATCCAATACGAACCTTATGACTTATTCTCTGGGGCTTCGCTTCCAGTTTTAACATCTCCATTATGTTGTAATTTGAGCGGACTGATATCAGATCCTGCCGGAATTTCGAATAATTCCAAATCGAAATACTTCACTGATGCGATGGCGTGATCAAAAATTTCGCCCATTACGTACTCGTAATTCACCCATGATTTTTCTTTACTAAAACCGTAAATTTCAATAGGTATTCCCTTTTCTGTTGGTTTGAGTTGGCGTGTCATCAGCGTCATTTCTTTATTGATGACAGGATTGTGCTCGATGTATTCACGAAGATATTTTCTAAATACACCAAGATTCGTTTGATTTCTGCCATTAATTGCCAGCGATTTATCGATATTATTTTTTTGGTTGTAATTGTCAATATCGAGCTGTTTTGAATCAATGTATTTATTGATAAGCTGAATACCTTTTAGCTTATCAAGATCTTTTTCTTCGAGAAAACGAACTGTACTTTGTTTGATGTAAATCGCTTTTTTGATTCTACGTCCAGGGCCTTCCTCCATATTGCGGTAATTGATGAAGCTATCGCTTATGAGGGCATAAGTGGGCACATTCGTAATCGTATTGTCCCAGTTGAGAACTTTTACCGTATTGAGGTTGATAACTGTCACATTTCCATCAGCTCCATACTTGCTCATGACAATCCAGTCACCAACACGAACCATATCATTATAAGAGAGCTGAATACTGCCCACAAATCCTAAAATAGTATCCTTAAAAATGAGGAGTAATACTGCTGATGCAGCTCCAAGTGCAGCAAAAAGATTTGTGACAGATTTTTCAGTGAGCTCTGAGAAAATCAAAATTGCGACAACGATCCAGCTCGCAATATTGAGCAACTGTGACAGGCTCTGAATAGGTTTATCCTTGAATTTGTCCTGTGTGAGCAAGTAGTCACGGCTTCCCTGAAGCAACGCCTGAATGAACAATGCAATGACAACGTACAGGTAAATATCAACAATTTCAGTAAGCGGAGTGATCAAGAACTCAAAATCGTGGAAAACAACCGGAATCACAGCGCTTACAAAAATTGCCGGTAGCCACTGACTGATGTAACGTGTGATGTTTCGCTCTATCAGGTGATCATCAAAATTGGTTTTCGATTTATTGGCAAAATGATGTAGGAAATTGACGAGTATCTTGCGTACTATTAAATCGATTAGTAGAGCAATGATAACGGTCAGAGCCAGAAGAACCAGCATCTTCACATAACGCAAGCTTTCACCGGCCACGCCCATTTCCTGGAGAATATTTCCTAACCAATTACCAATTTGATTGCCAAGTTCCTGTGTCTCGTCCATAACTGTACGATTAAATTAAGTGCAACAAAAATACTTTAGCAAAGTTAATAACCTGTGAAGCATATAATAATCTCGTGGCAGGTTAGTGCAGAATTAATACCTTTTCATCCATGTTGGGATACCGATTTACACGATATACACCAGAGAAAGATGAGCGCAGCCCGTTTGAAAAGCTGTTCGACATCTTTATGGAATTATTGACATATACCTCAGGTGATGTTGACGAAGCAATTGACTGGTTGCGCGAACTCGACAAAGAATATAAACTCACAGATGAAAACTATACAATTGATGATTTCATAGAGGATCTGAAGAAAAAAGGATTTATCGATGATGGAAATGGCAAAAAGGGGCAGGGGCCCGGGAGCGGTCACGGGATGACAGCCAAAAGTGAACAAGTCATCAGGCAGCGATCTCTTGAGCAGATCTTTGGAAAGATGAAACGCTCAAACACCGGCAATCATAAAACTGGAAAAACAGGGTTGGGAGATGAGCCAACTCCCGAAACCCGGGATTTCCAGTTTGGTGACCGAATCGAGCAAATCGACTTCACTGAAAGCATGCGAAATGCGCAGGTTAATCACGGTGTGGGAGATTTCCAAATGACCGAGAACGATCTTGTCGTAAGAGAAAACGAGTATAAAACTCAGGCTTCTACAGTGCTCATGATTGACTTATCTCACAGTATGATTTTATACGGTGAGGATCGGATCACACCAGCCAAAAAAGTGGCTATGGCTCTTGCAGAAATGATCAGGCGCAAATATCCAAAGGACACACTCGATATCGTTGTTTTTGGGAATGATGCCTGGCAGGTTTCGCTAAAAGACTTACCGTACCTTGAAGTAGGACCTTACCACACAAATACCGTAGCCGGACTAGAACTTTCTATGGATTTGCTGAGGAGACGCAAAAATCCAAATAAACAGATTTTCATGATTACTGATGGTAAACCATCGTGCATCAAAATCAATGGCGAGTATTACAAAAACAGCATGGGACTCGATGAACGGATTGTGAACAAAACACTCAACTTAGCCGTGCAGTGCCGTAAAGCAAAAATTCCAATTACCACCTTTATGATTGCTCGTGATCCGTATTTACAGGGTTTTATTAGGGAATTTACTGAAGCCAATAAAGGAAAAGCGTTTTATACAGGCTTGAGCGGATTAGGAGACTTTATATTTGAAGACTACGAACGAAACAGAAGAAGAAACACACGATAGTAGAATGAATTACGAAAAGATTAAAACACTGGGTGATCTCAAGAACAGTGACTATCAATCAAAGGATATAAAAACAGAATTGCGCGATAACCTAATCGCCAAAATGCAAAAAGGAGAAAAGGTATTCGATCACGTGATCGGTTATGATAATACCGTTATTCCCGATATTCAGCGTGCTATTTTGGCTCGTCACAATATCAATTTGCTGGGTTTGCGCGGACAGGCAAAAACGAGTATCGCCAGAGCAATGACTTTGCTGCTGGATGAGTACATTCCGGTTGTTGAAGGGTCAGAACTCAACGATGATCCGCTTGAGCCGGTATCGCGTTATGCTCGCGATCTGATCGAAGAAAAAGGAGATAAAACGCCTGTTTCCTGGATGCACCGCAGCGAGCGTTATACAGAGAAACTGGCAACGCCTGACGTTACCATTGCCGATCTTATTGGCGATATTGATCCCATAAAAGCGGCTAACCAAAAGTTGAGCTACAACGATGAACGCGTGATTCATTTTGGACTGGTGCCAAAGGCGAACCGAGGCATTTTTGTGATCAATGAAATTCCCGATTTACAGGCTCGAATCCAGGTGGCATTGTTCAATATTTTGCAGGAAGGTGACATTCAGATCCGTGGTTTTAAGCTGAGACTCAACCTTGATCTACAATTCGTTTTCACCGCAAATCCTGAGGACTATACGAATCGCGGTTCCATTATTACGCCTTTGAAAGATCGTATTCAGAGCCAGATCATCACGCACTATCCCAAATCGATCGATATCAGTAAACAAATTACGCATCAGGAAGCGCGTATTTTACCCGATCAGGAGAAAAAGGTTTATGTAGCGCCAATTCTCCAGGATATGTTAGAAATGATCGCTTTTGAAGCTCGCGAAAGTGAGTTTATCGATCAAAAATCCGGTGTATCAGCTCGTTTGAGTATTTCAGCTTACGAAGATTTGATTGGATCTGCTGAGCGAAGGACAATCATCAACAGAGAAAAGAAAACGACTGCTCGCATTGGAGACTTTATTGGTGTTATTCCGGCCATTACAGGGAAAGTCGAACTCGTATATGAAGGAGAGCAGGAGGGAGCTATTGGAGTTGCTCACAAGTTGATTAATCGAGTGATTAGAAAAGTTTTTCCACAATACTTCCCCGATCCTGAAATGATTAAACGCAGAAAAGAGGAGAGTCCGTTCGCTGAGGTTATCAAATGGTTCTCTAATAACGATCTCGTTCTCGACAGTGATCTTAAGGACAAAAAATTCCACGAAAAGCTGGTTTCTGTTCCGGGATTGAAAGAGCTCGTGAAAAAGTATCATCCAAAAGCTGATGCTACAGAACAATTCCTCTTTATGGAACTCATCCTGCACGGACTGGCCGAGTATTCTCTCATCAGCAAGAATATTGATGAAGAGGGAATGAGTTTTAAGGACATGATGAATTCCATGTTCTCATTTGATGATGATGACTTCAACGGGGATCTGTAATTTAGCCAAATGTCAAAGGAAATAACTCCACGTAAGCGGTTATTCAAAAGTGCCGTTTTTCCGGTAATCTTTGTATTAGTGATGTGGGCTGTTCATTTGATTCAGCATTATTCAGGAACAACCTGGGCCGAATACGGAATTTTACCACGAGACTTTACCGGTTTGCGCGGTATTTTGTTTTCTCCGTTTTTACACGGTAGCTGGAGCCATTTGATCAACAATACTTATCCGATGCTGATTCTTGGAACAGCTGTTTTTTATTTCTACCCTAAAAGCGCATGGAAAGTCATTATCTATGGGACTTTAGTTGGCGGTTTTTGGGTTTGGGTAGGAGCGAGGAGTTCATTTCACATCGGGGCGAGCGGACTGATTTATTCGCTTGCTTTTTTCGTCTTTTTTAGTGGGTTGTTCAATAAAAACCGAAACATGATGGGGCTTTCGCTCATCACTGTTTTCCTTTATGGCGGAATGGTTTGGGGGCTTTTACCAATCGACTACAAGATTAGTTGGGAAGGCCATTTATTTGGAGCCATAATGGGTGTTTTACTGGCCTGGATTTACCGTAAAGATGGACCGCAGCGCAAAAAATACAGCTGGGATTACGATGGCGACTACAGTCCGATCCCTGAATCAATGTGGCGAGGCGAGGACTTTTCCGGCTCTGACCGTGACAGAGAAGAACAAAAAGGAGTAAGAGTTTCATACCACTACCGGCCAAAAGAAAAGAGTGATCAATAGTTTATTGACTCTGTCTTTTTGGTGATATCTCGAGTTAAGTCATCGAGTTCGTGAGCTGATTTAGCAAGTATTTCGAGCTGATCTTTTAAATTGGGATCAATGTTTTGGTACTGCTGCTCAATGAGATCAAGAATGCCCATTATTCTTACAATTGGTGCGCGAATAACGTGCGATTGAGTCCAGGCAATTTCTTTGAGCGTCTCGTTTTGCTTTTGAATGGCGTGCATCTGTTTGCGTGAATCTGTTGCATCTAGCGAAGCACCAACAGATCTAATAGCTTCATCATTTTCATTTCTCAAAATGTAAGCCCTATCGAGAATGTAAGCTACTTCTCCATTGGGCTTAATAATTCTGTATTCCTGATACCAGTAATCTTCTCGTGTGTTGTCTAGTACATGACTGACTGAGTTGTAAACGTGTTCACGATCATCAGGATGAATGAGGCTGAACCACGAGTTGTCGAGCGTAACCTTTTCTGTTGCTTGGTAGCCGTATTCTTTTTGATAGCCAAAACCACGTGAAACTTCATTAGAAACGTGATTCCAGTCCCAAATCATTTCATTGGTCGACTTCATAGCCAACTCAAAACGCTCATTGCTGATTTTCAGGAGTTCCTCGTATTGTTTACGTTCTGTAATATCCTGAATGATTCCTTCAATGTAAGATGGGGTACCACTTTCATCAGTGATGACTTTCATTTTTTGGTAGACCCATTTTGTGTCACCATTGCTGGTTATAATTCTGTGAGTGAATTCACGTTCAGAGCCATTTTCAGGGTCTTTCAACATTTTATTGAAAAGGAGGTTGAACTCGGGACGATCGTCAGCAGGCATGTGCTCTATAAAGAAATTATGTGTAGGAGTTATGGCATTGACATCATACTCGTAAATACGGTAGACTTCATCTGACCATTCGATGTTCTCTTGATCTAAACTTCTGTTCCAGTAACCGAGATTAGCTATATCCTGAGCACTCTTTAACTTTTCTAATGTATCCTGTAGTTGGAATCTTACTAATTGGCGGGCTGTAATATCTTTAGCTACAGCATAAACTTGTTTTGATTGGTTGTTGTAGCGGAATCGCCAGTTGAGCCATTTTATAACACCTTGTTTACTGATAAACCTGGCTCGCAATTCTTTTGGTTCAAACTCAACATTTTTTAAGGCTTCGTTTATGAGTTCGTAGTCGTCTTGATGTGTGAAGCTACATATAGATTTGTCGAGAATCTCTGATTGTTTGTAGCCGAGTACTTCTTTGAATGCTATATTGGTTTTTCTAAAAAATCCTTCTTTGCTGGTTATAGCTAATAGATCAGGAGATAGTTCAAAAAAGCTGTTTAACTCTTCCTGTACGCGTTTTTGATTGAGTACCGGCCCCAATTGTTCGCAGAGGTGGCCCAACATTTTTTGTACATCTTTCCAGTGTTTACTCTTTTTGTCAGATAGAAGGATAATGACTCCTATAAGTGATTTTTGATGGATAATAGGAACACCAATCGCTGATTTTAAACCTATTCTCAAGGCTGCGTCTTTGCGAACAAACTGTTCGTTGTGTCCGAGGTTATTCCATATCACTAATTCATCGTTTTTCCATCTTTCAACAGTTGAACCACTATTAAAGTCGAAAGATGTTATATCGTTAGATAATTGATGAAATTTGTCTCCAATTTCAGTTCTGGAGTATGACTGGGTTAAATGAATTTCCTTGTCATCACCTGTCAGACTCCAGTATTCAGCAATTTGAGCTTTAGAATATCTTGTTAGCAACTCGAGCATGTCGCTAATGCCCTTATCGAAATTGGATCCTTTTCCAACTAGAGTTGATAATGATTGTAATAGCTTGTCTTCAGTCTTTTTGAGCAGAACAGGAGTAATATCTTTCACTGATCCAACAACTCTGGTTACTCTTCCCTTCTCATCTCTGAATAACCTGGCTGTGTCCAGTAATTGTTTAGTTGCTCCTTCTGGAGTTTTTAGTTGGTAGTTGTAAGAAATGGTATTGAGAGATTTATCTTTAAACGCATGTATTTGCTCATTGTGAAGCCTGTCAGATTCTGATTTTGGTAATTGATTCTTCCAAAAGTTTCGAGATAGCAAATCCTGGTTATTGAGCTCAAACCCAAAAATTCGCTTAAATGACTCAGATGATTGAATGATTCTGTTTTCATTTATATCCCAGTCGTAGATGTGCTCGTCAGATACCTGAGCTGCAATTCTGTATCGATCATTGGCTTTTTCAAGCCTCAGGGAATACTCTTTTTCTTTTGTGATGTCTCTTGTATTAGCAACAATGCCTTTGACAGCTTCATCATTAGAAAGATTTGTTATAACACTAGACATCCACCTCCAATTCCCTTTACCATCTATGAATCTAAAAGCCGGTATTTTGACTCTTTTTTCTTCATTGAAAACACGCGTTAAGTAGGATCTTACATAATCTACATCATCTTGGTGGACGAAATCAAACGCATTTTTGCCATTTAACCAATCTGGACTAATATCTAAAACAGATAAAATATTGTCTCCTACATAGGTGAAATTACCTTCCTTATCTATCATAGTGATTAGATCTGCCCCTTCGCGAACCATCGCTTTAAAACGATCTTTACTTAACTTGACAGACTTCATAGCGAGTTGCTTGTCAATTGTACCTGCTATGGTAGTAGCAAATGACTTGACTAGCCCAATTTCATCTTTTCTCCACTTTCTTTTTTCGTGACAGGCATCAATACCAATGAAGCCATGAATGTTTTCACCTGAGGAAACAGGGTATATTAGAATGGATTTAATGTTTTGAGACTCGAGTAATGATTTAAATTCATTATCTGAAATAGTAGCTACATATTGGTCAAATGGTTTTTTACTGAGCAGTGAATTCACAAAAAAGCTAAATGGTGAGAGATCCAAATTTTGAAGCATCTCATTATCTATTTCAGGTTGAATACCCTCAGCACACCACTCTGCAATTTGAGAAGCGATGACTCTATTCGCATTTTTCTCAATTTCAGTATTGAAAAAATACACGCGATCACCGTCAATTGTTTTACCAATAATTGCGAGGCATTTTTGAAGAGCTTTCAGCCAGTCAGCATTCAGGATGAATGAACTGTTGACCTCAGCAATAGCATTGAGAAGCGCTCTATTCCTTTCAGATAGATTGTTTTGGGAGAAGTTTTCAGTAATATCGTTTATCGAGTAGAGATGGACCTTTTTACCATTAAGCTCTGTTTTTTGAGATTGAACTTTAACATAGAGTGGATCTCCGTTTTTGTTGCGGTGCTCAAAAAGCTTACCGCTTTTAGCGTTCTTTTTCTCAGGTATTTCTTTCACCTGAATGTCACTCAACTGAAGCTTTTGAAAGTCTTTGGCGGAATATCCATATAATTTAATGGCAGCCTTATTGGCAAAAACAAAGGTCGACCGGTCATGATCATAAATCCATATAGGATTTGGAATAACTTCTAAAAACGACAAATCTGTTGATTTGCCATGAACATCCATGAAGCTACTATCTTTCATATAGATTCAGGGAAGTGTTACGCGCTTAATTAATAAGTTTTTCATCAGACCAGCAATATATTTATTTTGTATTGATTTTGGTGCAAAAAACTGATTAAAAAAACTTTGTTTTAAAAGAGTGATTTTTTTAGTGAAATATTAGTTATTCAGAAACACTGTTTTTCTCAATTTTATCGTGGTAAGGAAGATACTTTGGTAAGGCGGCTGATCCGTACCATGGATAGTATTCTGCTCTAAGTGCCCCTTTTTGTATTGCCGGATCTGACTGTAATAATTTTTTAGCCTCTTCAACTTTCCTCACATTCATGATGAAGATGCCTCTTAAATCATTTTTGTTTTCGCTCATTGGTCCGGCCACAACCATTTTTTTAGCTGTGACCAGCTTTTGAATATTACGGAGGTGACCAGCCATAATTTCTTCTCTTTTTTCGGTATCCTCGATTTTTGTTTCACCGCTTTTGAGCATGACAAAAACGTACATTTTCATTCCGTATTTGTCAGCGCCCAGCTCTTTTGCGAGCGTTGAATCATATTGAGCGCTGGTATTAGTTGCTGTAAATATTAGGGTAATGGTCAGAGCCAATAATTGAGCAATTATTTTTTTCATAGCGGAATATAGTTTAATCCAAAAAAAAGGGGTGCAAATAAAAAGCAACCCCTTTAATGTTTTATTATGAAAATGAATACTTTAAGATACTAACTCAAAACGATCTTTAGCATATTCGCTAGCATCGAGTTTTGCTTTTATTTTTTCAAATTTATCGATAGTGTATTCGACATCTTCAAGAGTGTGAACTGCTGTTGGAATAAGCCTCAACATAAACACATCTTTTGGAACAACAGGATAAACAACCATCGAGCAGAATAACCCGTGATTTTCACGCAAATCAAAGATGATATTAGCTGCTTCAAATGTACCACCAGATAAGAAAACAGGAGTTACAGGAGTGTTTGTTCTTCCAAGGTTGAAACCTTTTTCTCTCAATCCATTTTGCAAAGCATTCGCAATTTCCCAAAGCTTTTCTTTATGCTGAGGTTCATTACGCATAATTTCAAGCCTTTTAAGGGCACCTTCAACAATTGGGTAAGGAAGAGACTTTGCAAATATTTGAGAACGTGTATTGTAACGCAGGAACTCTACAACATTTTCATTTGAAGCGATGAACGCACCAATTGAAGAAAAAGATTTTGCAAATGTCCCAAAATAAATGTCTATTTCGTCCTGGCATCCCTGGTGAACACCTGTTCCAGCACCATTTTCGCCCATTGTCCCAATGCCGTGAGCATCATCGACCATAAAACGGAAATTGTATTGCTTTTTGAGTTCAACAATTTCTTTAAGCTTTCCCTGGTCACCGGCCATTCCAAAAACTCCTTCAGTAATAACGAGAATTCCGCCATCATTTTTTTCAGTGAGTTTTGTTGCACGCTCAAGGCGAACTTTCAAAGCTTCGATATCATTGTGCGGATAAACAAAGCGTTTTCCCTGGTGCATTCTCATGCCATCCATGATGCAGGCATGCGACTCAGAGTCGTAAACGATAACATCATTTCTGTCTACAACGGCATCAATTGCTGATGCAATACCCTGGTAGCCATAGTTCAACAAAATGGCATCCTCTTTTTGAACGTAGTCTGCAAGCTCTCGTTCAAGTTCTTCATGCATGGCTGTATTACCACTCATTATACGAGCACCCATTGGGTTACCAAGACCGTGTTTTTTAGAAGACTCAGCATCTACTCTGCGCACTTCAGGATGGTTTGAAAGTCCCAGATAGTTGTTGAGACTCCAAACGAGAACATCCTTTCCGCGAAATTTCATTTTATTAGAGATTTCACCTTCTAGCTTTGGGAAAGTGAAATAACCGTGTGTACTGTTTGAATATTGACCTAGTGGCCCTCTATTAACCTTTAATTTCTCAAATATATCCACAATTCCTTCGTTTTAGTTCTAGTCAATTCACTATGAGAATCAATCGGCAAAACTAAGATTAATCCCTCAAAATACAATTTTAGGTATTTAGGTTTATTAACAGTCGATTGTATAAATGGTTCGTTTTATTTGTAATGGAAAACACTAATTTTGCACGATGTTTATGATCAGGTCCAAAGCGTTTTACATCTTTATTATTATGACGGCTGTATTGATCAGCGGATGTTCAGAGTACAATAAAGTGCTCAAATCCAGTGATATCGAGTATAAGTACAGCAAAACAATGGAGTATTATAATGAAGGTGAATATTACAAAGCATATCCGCTCATTGAGGAATTAATCGCTTTCTACAGGGGGACTGATCGAGCTGAGAAACTTTATTACATCTACGCTTACAGTGATTATTATCTTGAAGACTACTTATTGGCGAGCCATCGCTTTGATAAATTTGTAGAGACTTTTCCGCGATCAGACTACGCCAAAGAATGCCAATACATGGCGGCTTACTGTCAATACAAGATGTCGCCCAATTACAGCCTGGATCAGGATCCGACCAGAAAAGCAATTGACAAATTGCAGTTGTACATCAATGATTACCCCAAAAGTAAAAGAGCTGATACCTGTACGCAATTGATTACTGAGCTCGAAACAAAGTTGGAGTACAAGCGATACAATGCAGCTAAACAATACCTCAAGATGGAGGACTACAGAGCTGCATACACGGAGTTTGATAATTTGTTGAGCAATTTCCCTGATACGAAATACAGAGAAGAGGCTTATTTCCTTATTTTCAAAGCCAGGTACAAATTGGCGGTCAACAGTATTAAAAGCAAAAAAGAAGAAAGAATTGATGCCGCTTTAAAGGCTTATATTACTTTTGTAGATCGGTTTCCCGATTCTAAAAGTATAGTGGAGGCTGAAAAGTGGTACTCTGAATTACAGGAGTTGAAAAGAGAAACCAAAGTAGCAAACAAGAGCTAATATTATGGATTACAAAAAGACAAATGCCCCAATGACTACTGTAACACGCGATGTTGATAAAATTGGCGATGTTACGGGTAATGTTTACGAAGCGCTTTCAGTAGTTGCTAAGCGAGCTGATCAAGTTGGGCTTGAGATCAAAGATGAGTTGAACTCAAAGTTGGAAGAGTTTGCTTCTTCATCTGATAATCTTGAAGAGATTTTTGAAAATCGCGAGCAGATTGAAATCTCTAAATTTTACGAGCGTCTTCCAAAACCAACAGCATTAGCTATGGAAGAGTTCATGAGTGGCGCAACCTATTATAGAAACCCCGCCAAAGATGCTCAGGAGGAAGATTAAGCCTCTTTTATGAGCCTTCAAAATAAAAAAATTGTTCTCGGTATAACCGGCAGTATAGCGGCCTATAAAGCCGCTATTCTTGTTAGAGGCCTGGTGAAAAATGGTGCTGATGTTAGGGTTGTTATGACACCTGATGCAACTCAGTTTATCACACCGCTCACAATTGGTACGCTTTCTAAAAATCCGGTTGTTTCTTCTTACGTGCAGGATCACGATCAGGGAATTTGGAATAATCATGTTGAACTGGGAATGTGGGGCGATCTACTCCTTATAGCGCCCTGTTCAGCTAATACCATGGGGAAAATGGTTCAGGGAATTTGTGACAATGTGTTGATGGCAACTTACCTGAGTGCAAAATGTCCTGTTATGGTAGCTCCTGCAATGGATCTCGACATGTATCGTCATCCTTCAACACAGGCTAACCTCAATTTGCTCAGGAGCAGAGGAAATGAAATCATTGAATCAGAAAGTGGTGAGCTGGCCAGCGGACTTGAAGGGCAGGGGAGGCTGTCAGAACCGGAGCATATCATCGATGAACTTGAAAGTTTTTTCCAAACAGCCAACTCTTTAGATGGCCAGCGTTATCTCGTTACTGCCGGACCTACTTATGAATCTCTGGACCCCGTTCGGTTTATTGGCAATCACAGTTCCGGTAAAATGGGAATCGCAATTGCCAGTGAAGTAGCGAAACGTGGCGGTAAAGTTGACCTGGTGTTAGGTCCGTCAGGGATTGAAGTGAATCATCCTAATATCACTATTCATCACGTTCAGAGCGCAGTGGAGATGCACAATACAGCAACAAAACTCTACGGTGATTGCCATGTGGGAATCATGGCCGCTGCTGTATCAGATTACAGGCCTAAAGATATCAGTGATGAAAAGATCAAAAAGTCTGATGATTCAATCACGCTTGAGCTTACGAAGAACCCTGATATAGCGGAATCCCTCGGGGCTAAAAAGCGATCTGACCAAAAACTGATTGGCTTTGCAATGGAAACTGAAAACCTGCTTGAAAACGCCAAAAAGAAACTCGTAAAGAAGAATTTTGATTTAATTGTGTTGAATTCACTCAAAACTGAAGGAGCAGGTTTTAAACACGATACAAATGTTGTTACTTTTATCGGGCAAAATAAAACGCGTGAATTTGAGTTAAAACAAAAAACCGAGATCGCTAAAGACCTTGTCGATGAAATTATTTCACTCTAAGATATTCGTAACCTTTTTAATTGGCCTGCTGTTTCAAACAGTTAGCGCACAGGATGTGAATTGTACAGTTGAGGTTGATGCACAGCAAATTTCCAATACTGACAGAACGCTATTTGAATCGCTTGAAAACAACCTTTACGAATTTGTCAATAACCGTAAATGGACGACTGATAAATTCAAGGCTCACGAGCGCATCGAGTTTAGCATTTTGTTGAGGATTAATGAAGCTTCAGGTGATCGGTTTAAAGGTAATATTCAAATTCAATCGAGAAGGCCAGTTTACGGATCTTCATACAGTACACCACTCATCAACCACAAAGATGATAAGGTCCAGTTTGAGTTTGCCAAGTTTGACGTGTTACAATTCTCAGAACAATCAGCCAAGCAAAACAACCTCACAGCGATTTTCGCTTTTTATACCTATTTAGTAATCGGATTTGACTACGATACATTCTCTCCCGATGGTGGAGAGAAATACATCAACAAAGCACTCAATATAGCAAACCAATTTCAGGGTTCTGATATCTCTGGATGGGAAGCGTTTAAAAGTCAAACGAACCGTTACTGGATTGCCACAAATTATTTGGATTCGCGCTTTGAAAATTTGAGAACCTGCATGTATGAGTATCACAGGAACGGAATGGATCAAATGATGGATGATCAAACAAAAGCCCGGGAAAATATTTACAAAGCGCTGGAAAAACTACAACCGATTTACGATAACTTACCCAATAACATCAACATGCGCTTGTTTTTCAATGCAAAAGCTAGCGAAATTGTCAACATTTTTAGTGAAGCTCCCGGTAATGAACAGCGCAAAGTAGTCAACTTACTCAATAAAATATCACCTGCAAACTCCAATAAATGGAGCGAGATCTCAGGTTAAATAAAGCACTTCCATACATTTGCGCGCTGTGGAATGGTTTGAAAATTGGTTTGAGACAAATTACTATCACACTCTGTACAAAAACAGAGATGAAAGTGAAGCGAAAAAGTTTATTGAGCGAGTTGTAAAACGACTCGATCTCAATAGCGGAGCAAAGGTGCTCGACCTCGCATGCGGTCGTGGGAGGCATTCCCAAACACTCGCTCAACTTGGATTTGACGTTACCGGTGCCGATTTGAGTAAAAACAGCATCGAGCACGCAAAAAATCACATCTCAGAAGAAATTAAATTTATCGTTCACGATATGCGTGAACCGATCAAAAAAACATTTGATGCGGTTTTCAATCTCTTTACCAGTTTTGGGTACTTTGATCACGTCTCTGACAATCTCAAAGTGTTGAAATCTGTACGGTCAGAGCTCAACCCACACGGCAGCTTTATTCTCGACTTTCTCAATTCGCAACATGCTATCGAGAATATGGTTTCCACCGAAATGAAAGAAATCGATGGCTGCGAGTTCCATATCAATCGCTATGTGGAAGATGGAATCATCGTTAAAAAAATCAGAATTATCGATAAGCTGAATAGTGTCGATACTCAGTACTTTGAAAAAGTCAATGCTTTTACATTTGATGATTTATCCAAAATGATGGATATGGCAGGTTTTGAGGTAGTGGATGTTTGGGGTAACTACCAACTCGATAACTTCGATAAAGCAACCAGTGAACGTTGCATCTTTTATTGTGAGCCTAAACTATAACTTGACTTAATGGGTTGATAAAAAACTATTAACCATAATTATTTAGCTATTTGGTGTCTCACTTATTACATTTGCACGTGAAATTGAATTACAAATTAAAAACAGATAATAATGGCAGTATTAGTAGGAAAAAAAGCACCTAACTTCAATGCGGCAGCAGTAATTGACGGAGACGAAATCATTGAAGACTTTTCTCTGGATCAGTACATCGGTAAAAAGAACATTGTACTGTTCTTTTATCCAAAAGACTTCACTTTCGTTTGCCCAACAGAATTACACGCATTTCAAGAGCAATTGAAAGAGTTTGAAGATCGCGATACACAAGTTGTAGCAGTATCAACAGATACTGAGCAATCTCACTGGGGATGGTTACAAATGTCAAAAGATGATGGTGGTATTGATGGAATTACTTACCCGGTAGTTGCTGATACTAACAAAACAATCTCTTACAACTACGATGTGCTAGCTGGCGACTTCTACTACGATGAAGATGACCAATTGGCAACAAGTGGTGAAATGGTAGCTTACCGCGGATTATTCCTTATCGACAAAGAAGGTGTAGTTCGTCACCAACTCGTTAACGACATGCCACTTGGCCGTAACGTAAAAGAAGCGCTTCGCATGATCGATGCTCTTCAATTCTTCGAAGAAAACGGAGAAGTTTGCCCGGCAAACTGGGAGCAAGGTAAGAGCGGAATGAAAGGTACACACGAAGGTGTAGCTGATTATCTTTCTAAAAACTAATAATTGATAAATTCAATTGTAAATAAAAAAGGCCGTTTCGAGCGAAACGGCCTTTTTTTGTTTGGGTAAAACCAACATCACTTTTCAACATGAAAGTCTACTTCAACAAACTCTGACTGGTTACCGGCTTTATCGAGAGCAGATACGATAAAGTGATGCATTCCGGTATCAGCATCAGAAGGAATAATAATGTCTTCATGAAACTGCCATTCTCTTCCAGAAATTTCATAAATAAATTCTTCATCCCACTTCATGGCCGTTGACGCTCTTTTACCTCCATGAGAGTGACCATCATCAGCCCAGTGAATGTCCACCTTCATTTCTGAGAGAGCCTCATTGTCTAGTGCTTCACCTTCAAAGTGAATAGTGTCTCCCGGAGCAAATTCTGAATGCTTTGCGGGACTTATCACAGTCACAACTGGTTTTGCTGTGTCTGTGTTTTGATTGTTATCGTCATCATCGTCTTTGTCACAACTGACGAATGCCAAACTAATGGCCATCATAAATAGTGAAACCTTTTTCATAATAAAATTCGTTTTAAATTTGTAAATGCAATAATATTGCAAATGCAACTAAATTGCAAAAATAAATGCAACAAAGTTTCATTATATGGAAGCAACTGATCTTTTAAAAAAACACAAATTACGCAAAACAGCTACTCGCACTGAGGTTTTGAAAGAGTACCTGAGTGCAGGTAGGGCTCTTTCTCATGCAGAGCTGGAAGATAAACTGGGCGATCATTTTGATCGGGTTACTCTTTACAGAACACTTCACTCATTTGAGGATAAAGGCCTTTTGCACAAAGTGTACGATGAAACAGGAACGGTTCGTTTTTCGCTGTGTTCTGACCATTGTGATATTTCCAGCCACGAGGATGATCACGTTCATTTTCACTGTACTAAATGCGGTAACAGTTACTGTCTCGACTTGCCAATTCCTGAAATGAATTTACCTAACGACCTCATGATCAACGATGTTTACATGGTTGCCAATGGCATTTGTAAAACCTGTCAACGTGCGTAAAATAGTTGTGTTAACTCTTTTGTTGTACTGTGCCGTTAACGGTCAGAGCCAATCGAAGTTCAGGCTCTCCGGTACTGTAGCTGACGAACATGGGCACGCAGTGCCAGATGCCTATGTTCAATTATTAGATACATTTAACCTGGTAGCTACAGATAACAATGGCCGTTTCAGCTTAAAAGTAAATCCTGGTGAGCATGTATTTAGAATATCAAGCATGGGTTTTCACGACTATGTTGATACCGTTGAAGTGAATGATGATACTCATCTCAATATCGTGTTGAAGCATTCTGTCCAAAACATCGATGAAATCATCATTGAAGGCCACAAAGCAACTGATCACGATGCCCTCGATAACAGGGAGCTCACAGCAGCATTTTTTGAGCAAAATAGTGGAAATAATTTTGTGGAAACACTTGAAAAGATTCCAGGTATTAATGCTTTAAATACCGGAGTGGGAGTGAGTAAGCCGGTTATTCGCGGACTCAGCTTCAACAGGGTTTTGGTCAACAACAATGGAGTTAAACAAAACGGACAGCAGTGGGGAGCAGATCACGGACTCGAAATCGATCAGTTTGGAGTTGAACGAGTTGAAGTTGTCAAAGGCCCCAATTCACTGCTTTATGGATCTGACGGACTTGGAGGCGTAATCAATATTTTACCGGCTCTGGTTCCTGAAGAAGATGTCATTGAAGGCAAAGCCCAAACTTTTTACAAATCGAACAACAACACTTTTGGAGCCAGCTCAAAATTGGCCTACAACCACAACGATTTTTTTGTTCGTGGAAGAATTACGTATAAAACATTTGGTGACTATAAAGTCCCGGCCGAATCCTTCAACTACAATCGGTACGTTTTGCCCATTGTACAAAATGAACTGAAAAACACTGCAGGTAATGAGTTACACTACGGTGGTGAAATCGGTTTGCAACGCGATTGGGGCACAACCCGGATAAATGTATCATCTTACAATATGGAAATCGGGATGTTTCCCGGGGCTATAGGAATACCGAGGGCTTACGATTTACAATCTGATGATGATAGCCGGGATATCGATTTGCCGAGACAGGAAATTCAGCACGATATGGTTACGTTACAGGGAAACTATTACCTGGGCCAATCCACTTTGCGTATTAAAGCTGGTTTGCAACAGAATTTGAGATCTGAGTTTTCAGAACCACATTCACACGGAGCCACAAGAATTACGGATTCAACAGCACTCAACCTTGATCTCGTGACGCTTACCTCTCGTGTTGAACTGGAAAGTTCATTTGGCGAGTGGACTTCAATAACCGGACTGAGTGGAGAATGGCAAGAGAATAAAATTGATGGTTTTGAGTTTTTAATTCCGGAGCATCGAACTCAGCGTTACGGTCTATTCTCACTCGCAAAACGAAAAGTAAGCGAGAAGTTGTTTTTCACAGGCGGACTGAGATACGATATAGGTAGCGTGAACACAACAGCTCATGAAAGGTTGATGTTTGATTCGCAAAACGATACACTTTATTACAGTTTAAATGGTGCTCTTGATGAACAATTCTCGAGTTGGTCTGGAAGTGTGGGGCTGCGTTATGATATTGACACCCAAAACGAATTGAAACTGAACATCGGGAAGAGCTTTCGTTTTCCCACTGCTGCAGAGTTGGCAAGTGATGGCGTTCACCACGGAACATTCAGGCATGAGAAAGGAAACTCAGAACTGACAAGCGAGCACGGTTATCAGTTTGATCTATCATTTGAATCGCGCCTCGAGAAGTGGAAGTTCAACGCATCAACTTATTTCAACTATTTTGAGGATTTCATTTATTTGAGACCATCAAATCGGTTCTCTCAACTTCCAGAAGGAGATCAGTTGTGGCAGTACACTCAGCACGATGCTATTTACACGGGGTATGAATTATCAATACAGTACAGGTTGAACGAGCACTTTACTTTCAGTCATCAATCTGCTTATGTCCACAACTACAATATTGAGACGAATTTGCCGCTGCCCTTCACACCGCCATTTCGTTTCAGTCACGAAGTTGAGTACTCGGCTAAGCTCGGCTCTGACCGTGAGTTGAAAATTGGGTATAGACACCAAAAGGTTTTTGATCAGAACCGGGTTGATCGCAACGAAAAAGCTACTCCGGGTTATCATGTGAGTTCAGCCTGGGTGGGCTTGCAGAGTCGTGGAGAGTTTCCATTTACGTTAAGAATTGAAGCGCAAAACTTATTTGATCAACGCTATCTCAACCATCTCAACCGTTACAGGTTGTTGAATTTACCTGAGCCGGGTCGCAATATTACAGTTAGATTGATCGTACCATTCAAAATACAAACAAACTAAAGCTTGTTTCTAAAGGCTTTGATTGACGTTTTGGCCGGGTTCCATGGGTCTTTGTAAGAGCTGAACCAGAATATTTCTTTGAAGTAAGCCATCGTTCTTATAAAACGCATGTAATAGCTGTTATAAAACACCATTGCAGGCAGGTATAGATACAGTTTGAGCTCTTTTTTCCAGCGCTCGCTAATCATGAGAATTAGCGTGAACTGAACAAAATCCATGATCATGTACATGAAAACTTTGAGCGGGATGACGATGGCTAACATCCGCATGTTATTGATGACTATATCGAGGATGTAAAACCACCACAAAAAGTTCAGTATTACATCATAAGTTACGTTTTCTACGAAGGAGATAAAGTTCAATAAGTTGAAGTTTTTTCCCGGGATGTAAATATCGCTGTGCTTGCGAATTCTAAAGCGGATCAGTGATTTTGACCAACGTAATCTCTGTTTGCTGAGAGTGGGAAAGTTGGTAGGCGCATTTGTGAGTCCAACAGCTTTTGGTTCAAAGTGAATTTTATAGCCCAGTTTCCTGAACTTTACTGTTATATCACCATCCAGGCCAGGACCTATATCCCAGCCACCTAAACGCTTGATGACATCGGTTCTGAAAGCGCCAAATGCACCGGAAATAATGCGGTAAATTCCCAATTCGGTAGAAACAATTCTACCCATGGAAATTGTATTCAGGTATTCGATAGCTTGTAACGTTGAGCAGAAGCTATCCTCAGCATTGCGTACTTTAATGTTTCCACCAACAGCGCCAATGTTTTCACCAAAGAAGAAGGGGAGCAAAATGTTTTCAATGGAGTCGCGGTCAAATGATGTATCTGCATCGAGGTGTACGATGTATTTTCCTTTAGTATAGCGCAATGCAAGATTAGCTGCACTGGCCTTTCCGCCTCTCACATCATTTCGCACGAACTTATCAATGTAGCCGTTCTTTTCAAGATCCCGGCCAATAAGAGGAGTTTCATCGTCAGATCCGTCATCGACAACGATGAGTTCGTAGTTGAAGTAAGTTTGTTCCTTTAAAGAATTTACCAGTTTGTAAAGGTGCTTTCCCTCATTTTTTCCAGGTACAATGACAGAAATGAGCGGCATTTCAGCCCACAACAGTTTGCGAGCCTTTTGATAGCGAGTTTTGAGGTTTTGCCTGTTGAGAATTACTGAGATTACAATGATGAAATCAAAAAGCAGGAAACGAGGTAACTCCAAAATGAAAAAGTACCAAAAGGTTCTAATTATTTCGAGGTAGCTTTTCTCAAACCAGTAGTTTACAAAATATTCCCAATAATCGACAAACATGTACTAGTCGTTAAGAATGCTCGCTCTAAGATCGTTTAACACAGTTTGATATTCACTCGTTGGAGTGATTTCACGAACTGTAGAGTGAACATTGATGTTTTGGTCTTTTACATTGTTTTTCAATAACTCTGTAATTGCCGATTTGATTTTTTCAATCTTCATTTGGCATTTTTCAAGTGGCGTGTCGGGGAAAAGTATGAAAAATGAATGCATTGACCTCGACAAGATGCACGAACTATCAGTATTATTCGATATGAATGAAGAAATTTCCTCAATAATTTTACCGTAACGAGTACCTAATTCAGATTCAATTTTTGAAGTTACATTTAACCTGATGAGTCCTATAGAGCTGTTACGACTCGATGTTTTAACACGTTCAATTTCGTAGCGCAGGAAGGTTCCAAATGTACTGTAAGTAATAAAACCGCTGTAAACAACATCCTGGACGCTTTGTGAGCCTTTAGGCTGAATTGCTTCCTCAACGCCTTCTTCAGTTAAAGCCAGGTTATAAACATCGTATTGCTGTAGTCCTTCAACCTCATTTTGGTGCCCGCAACTCATACACTCGGCTTTCATTACAGGCTCCTGAAAATATCGGTCAGATCCAACAACGTGGTACATCACACTGGGTTTGTCGTAATCCACACCGATGTGTCTCAGTGTCTTATTACATTTTGGACAAATGTATTGATCACCTCTAACAAAGTCACTTTCTGGCCCAATGTAGGCACAGGTAAAGTGGTGGATGAGATTTTCAGTTTCGAGGTGAGATGAATTCGTTTCGGGATCGAGTTCTTTGTAATTCAAAAAACCTGAGCTGCAATTTCCGCAAAGGTGAAGGCGATCGACATATTCTGCTTTGAAGTATTCTTTCTCAACCGCTTCGTGAACAGTTTGTATTTGCATACGAGCATTGTCGTCACCCAGGCTCAAACTCAGTATGGGATATTTGTATCCGATAATGTGGTGGCGGTCTTTGACAGGTTTCATCAGTTTGTCACGACTGTAAGAATACCTCAACATTTTCACGAGATTTTTATTAATCTCAGCATTCATGTTAAAAGGTTTGAGCTGTCTTCTTTTGCTCTTCACATTCTCGACAAATGTATTAATGCTATCAGTTTGAATATTATTGATGACACCATCAGCCAACTCAATAATCTCCTGATTTTTGATTTCAGCAATACTCAGCACAAATAAGGGAATGAGGTAAATACTTTCAATACCTGATCCTCTCACATCACGAATAGCCTTTAAGCATTTATCTCTTTCTGTGAAGTCGAGAATTAATGCATCGTATAACGGAACTTTTTTGATATCGAAATTATCGTAATCGCTTACTAAAACAATTTCTTTATCGTAGTCGTTCTCAATTCGCTTTATGGTAACACTGTCCTGTACCTGATCCATTTACTAAAAGTATTTAGACTTAGAAACGATCACATTGATCTTGTAAAAGCCATACCATTTTGATGCTTCTTCTACATTTAGTGGTACAACTACCGCTCTAATTCTCCGTTCAACCTTACTTCCCGAGTCGTACAACCTATCCGGCATTGTTGCAGTTTTGGGATACATCTTATCAATTATACCTGCACTTTTTGTGCCGTCAGGGAAGGTGACATCAACTTTATCTCCTGCCTCAATATATTTGAGGTCTTTTTGTCTAAAGTAGGACAGGATGTGCAGTCCCTGGTACTCAATAATGTCTAAAACAAGAGTTGACTTGTATCGCACTTCGTCACTTCTTGCATAAACCTGAGAGATCATTCCCGATTTGGGAGAGATGTAAGTGTATTCTTCAGGCCTATTAACCTCGCCACTCAGTATCCCTTGCAGTTCTCCAATATTAACCTGCGGGATTTGCGATCTAAGGTTTTCAAGCTTCTTGTTCGTGATAGCCAGGTAGTTTTGCAGATAGTCGATTTCGTCTTCCTGCTGTTTAATTTTCATTTCAGCTTTACTAATATCTTTTTTAAGACTTGTTATAGCTGATGGTGGCTCAATATCGAGGAATACTTTCTTCTCTGTTCTATCGATATCCTTTTTTAACGTTTCAACTTCTCGCCTTAAGGATTTGATTTCCATTCGAGCTTTTTGCAGATCTCTTTCAGTTTGTAGCTTTTCCCTAACAAGGTAGTTTTCAGTTTCTTTGGAATAGCCGCGATCATTCTTGTTAGACATAAACATGTTATCATCATCAGCTTCGCGCGAGAGTATGTAATTAAAGAGGCTGTCCCCTTTTCTTACTGAGTCACCTTCTTCAACGTAAAACTCGGTTACGATGACATCATTGGTGAATGTAACATTGAACTTATCCATTATTACTTCAGACTCAGCAGTAACTTTAATACTTTTACTGATGAAGTAAGAGCCAAAGCTCACTACAATGATTAAGAGTGTAACGAGGTAGATCACGCGATCCCAGTTAAAGCCTTTTTTAACCGGCTTTTCCTCGATCCCCTTAATAATGCTTTCTTGTGTTTTAAAATGAAATTTTTTCATTCTTCAAATGAGGTTGCGTAATCCATCTCAAACAATGTGCCCAAGTCATGAATTGCCATTTCTTCAAATTCCATTTCGGCATCTAATGCTTCAATGAATTTTTCCATAACTAAACGATTATTGAAGTCTTTTGTGCGCAAAGAAAGTATAGTTTTCTCTTTGTTTATGGCGTACTCTTCACTTGTTTTACGAGCAATAAATTCTATATCTGGCCGCTCGTAGGCCATTAAGTAGACTTTGTCGAGCAGACTGTATATTTCAGGTAATTGCTCTTTGGGGTAGTAAGTGGGGATAGAGGCGCTCAACTTCATGCCATGATCGTTGCATAATTTGCGTGCAATTCTAAATGTCTCCATCAAATTGTTGAGATACATTTCTTTGTTTCCGTCCCAATCTGGGAATGTTTGTGGCTCAATATCAAAATGAATTCCTTTGAATCCCATTTGATGGAAGCGTTCAACGTATTCCAAAATGGCATCGGGCTGCACATCGAGAGCGAGTCCGTTGTTGCCTATCATTCCATGCATGTTGACATCGTAGCGGTTAGCAAGGCTTACGAAGTCTTCAACTTTGTTGCGGTTTATCTCGGTTCCGACCGAAAGGATGAAGTTGCGAACTTCATTGACTTTTAGGTAATGGATGAGGAAGAGGTTGTTTTGATTGTAGAAGAAATCTGACCAGCAATACATGTCGCGCTTGTTCTTGTACTTTTTCGTTTTTTCTTGCAGATCCAGAACATCAGAAAACTGGAGTGGTGAGTAGCTTTGCATGTACTCCATCATTTTGATGACTTTGAGGTAGAGCATTTGCTTTGTATCGATCATTTCAATGCGTGTAGATAGCATTTCATCGAGGTACTGTACAGCTAATAATGGGCTAAAACCAGGGTCTTTAAATTGATAGCGTATGATTTGTTTGCGGAGTCGTTCTTCTATTTTTCCGTAGTTGTATTGAAGGCTGATGAGTTGCTCTAACTTGTATTCGTATTCATAGTAGTAGTTGAGCAATTCGTGGTTGTCATTTTTTTCTTTCACGTAATCTACATTAGTAATGGCATTGATTTGTGCCTGGGTTAGTGAGTTGCGTCCTTTCCAGTTAATAGGAATGTCGAGGCTTATTCCGCCAGAGGAAAAAGAACGGTCAACGGGATTTCCATTATCACCGATTAGTGTATAGCGCAAGAACGGTCTAAGGCCAACATCTTTCCATCTGTTTTGATCGATTTCTATGATTTCTCTTCTCAGTCTTTGCATTTGTTCGCGCAGTGTGTCAGTGTTGGCGTTTTGGCTCTGACTAAAAAGCGAATCTGGGTTTAGCTGGAGCACGGGAAGTTTTGAAGCTGTTAATCCTCTTTCCACCGGAAAATCTTCCATCACTTTATCTTTGAGGATTGTGTTGTACTGTTGCCATTTGTTGTACATGCTTTGAGCACGAGTAATTTGTCCGCGCAGCTCGAGTACATCTTCCCAGGTTTTGTCTTTGCTCGTGTAGAGCATTTCCAATATTTGTTTTTTGCGGTTTAAGAGTTTGATGCGCTCATCAATATATTTGAGTTTTTCGAGATTGAACAAGTATATCGTGTAGTTGTAAAGATCTTCATAACGATCGCGTTCGCTCTCTTCTTTGTGGCGAAGATCCATCAGCTCGATTTCTCTTTCCAGTTGCTTTGCTTTGTTTCGATTACTGTAGAGTCCGCCTTTGAGAAGATTCATCTCCAACGTAAAGTTGGCTCTTTGTCTGTAGAATACATCTTCAACAGGTCCCAGCCCGGGTTCAAAGTTGTAGATGTACCAGGTGTTGAAGTCGAGCCCCCAATCATTGCGCAATCTTTTGATTTCTTCTCTTAGTAAGGCGCTGTCGAGCTCGACCTGACTAATGCTGTCGAACTGGATTGAGAATAGATCTTGAGCTGTAAGAGGTTCCACTTCAGGCCTCATTTCGCGGTAGTCGAGAATTTGGTTCTCAAAGAGATCTGATACTTCACGAGTAGCTTCAGAGAGGACGTTTCCATTTGTGATTTCAAAGTTGAAACCTGTTTCGTTTTTTTGATCACTCTGTGTTGGTGAATCTTTAAAAACCGGGAGTTTTGTGTCTTGCAGGTTTTCATCTTGTTGAACCATTCTCTCTCTCAACACTCGCAAGCTGATTCTTTCGCCATTTTCATAGGCTATGACAAAGGAACCAGTAAATCCTTCGTTAATGAGTTCTTCCTGTCTTGTTCGGGCAAATTCCATTTCGCGGAACACCCCAACCAAATATCGATATCTGGTATCATCAATTTTTTCAAAATAGACATCGCTTAACTCGACAATTGACTCAGGAGTTTCAGGTGATGAGAATGTTCCAATTTGAACTGTGTAGAACAATCCATCTACTTCTTCAACAGGAGTTGCTTCCTGACTGAAGTAAATTGAAGGAATAGTGACGAAGATGAGGAGGGTCAGTATTTTGTTGAGGCTTCCCAAAAAGTTATTCATCAAATTTTCATTTTGCTGAGAATTACAGAAATTGTGCAGATAGTTATTAATCTTGATTAGAATAGCAATAACCTTTTGTAAATTAATAGATTGAGTGATTTTTCTGTTGTTTGAATATTAATAAGAATAATTTCTTTTCGGGATTAATTCCAAAAATAGGAAAATATTAAAGTACTGTTAAACCTTATTGCTTCTTTTATTCGTAACTAAGTTTGTATATTTACAGACAAATAATGAAATCACAAGTAACACATGCGTAAACAAGTTTATGTAGGTTGCGAGGAGTGCGGGGTGAAAAATGATTCACTTTTCAAGGGACTTCCTGATGAAGAAATAGAAAATATCAATTACCACAAATCCTGTGCTTTTTATAAAAAAGGTCAAATTCTCTTTCATGAGGGAACTAGGCCGCTTGGTGTTTACTGTGTAAACCAGGGAAAAATAAAGGTTTACAGAACAGGGGATGATGGAAAAGACCAGATTATAAAAATAGCTAGCGGTGGTGACTTACTCGGGTATAAAGCCCTGGTAAGTGACGAACTTTACCCGGTTTCAGGAGAAACACTTGAAAATACAAAGGTTTGTTTCATTCCTAAGTCTGAGTTTTTGGGTATGTTGACAAGAGTACCTTCGTTTGGTCAGCAATTGTTGCAGGCAGCCTGCCAAGAGATGGGAGCTATGACACAAAATATAACTAGCTTAGCTCAAAAATCTGTTCGTGAGCGTTTGGCTGTTACATTATTAATGTTAAAAGATACATACGATGTAGATCCGGCTGCGGGAAATGAGACTGAGGTTGAGATCAACCTAACCAGGGAAGACTTAGCTAATATCGTTGGAACAGCAACTGAAACAATTATCAGACTTTTACACGATTTTAAAGACGAGAAGCTCATCGAGACCAAAGGTCGAAAAATCAAAGTCTTAGAGCCTGAAAAATTGGTTAGAGTAGGAAATATCTAGCTTTTTCAGTCAATTCTAAAATTATGATAATTATCATTTTTGGGATTGATTGCAATCATTTTAATACTTTTCAGCCTAAATCAACTTTGTAAAAGATTTTTAGGCATGAAAAATATTTTAGTACCAACAGACTTTTCAGATCTTGCAACTAACGCTTTTGAAATTGGCGCTGACTTAGCTCGTACAACTAACTCAAGTCTTCACATTCTACACGTTGCTTCTAAAAGGGAGAAGGTAGAGGAGTCACAAAAGAAAATGGACGAGTTACTAAAAAGCGATAAGCTCAAGGGTATAGAAGTAAAATCAGTTTTCCTTCAGGAGAAACTCGAGGGAGCAATTGTGAAAACTGCCCGTGATATTGATGTTGATATCATCGTAATGGGTGCAAGAGGTGAAAAACTATCGAGTAGAATTGTTGGTTCTAACACCGAACGTGTTGTGAGGTTAGCGCAACGCCCTGTTCTGGTTATCAAAAATAAAATTGAACAATTTAAAATTGAGAATATCGTATTTGCTTCCAGTTTCTATAATGAGATTAAACCTGTATTCCCAAAAATTCAGCAGTTTGCTGAGTTCAATGACGCAAAACTTCATCTGCTCAAAGTTATTACACCTAAAAATTTTGAAACTACTTCTTACACGCGTAAGTTGATGACTGATTTTGCTCATCGCAACGATCTCAAAAATTACACGATTAATATTTACAATGAAGAATCGAAAGATGCGGGAATCAACAAGTTTGCTAAAGAAGTAAACGCTGATTTAATCGCGATGACAACTCACGGCCGAAAAGGACTTTCGCAAGTGTTACTTGGTAGTTTAACCGAGACTGTTGCCAGCGAGTCTCAAATTCCGGTTCTGAGTGTGAAACTTCCAGAAAAGAAATCGAATAACAGGATATTATTTCCAGAATAAACAACTAAAATGGCTGCTAAACAAATAATAGTGTTGCTCGACTCAACGCTCGAGTCCCTTGAAGCTCTCAATTTTGCTCTCGAGTATTTCAGGGACTCAGAGCACACTGTTAAAATTGTTTTTAGCAAAAACGAACTATCAGTTAATTCACGGTCAGATCCGATTAACATTCTGCCATTGATCAAGACCGGTAATTGGCCGCAAAACACAGTTGACGAGTCGCTCATTCGTCATATTATCGATCAAAATAATTTGCAAAAATCCAACTTCACGATTGATGAAATACATCATGACGATTTTTGCCTATCTGAATATTGCCAATTTGCCGATTTAGTCATCGCACAAAATGAAACAGTAAAGCGTTTTGCACAAAACTGTTCAAATAAGGCATGTAAAGGAAATGTTCCGGTTCTGATCCTGCCAAACTCACTGAGGAAAATCAACCGTATTATACTTATCGATGATGGAACATCATCTTCATTATACGCGATTAAGCAATTTTGCCAGGTTTTTGATGATTATTGCATGAGGTGGGAAGTGAGTTTACTCGATTATGTTACCAGCTACTCGAGCAAGCACCTGACTCAGCAAAAATTGATAGTCGATTATCTCAAGACACATTGCAGTAATATTGCTGTGCATCCATTTACAGGTGAACAACCTGATAAATTGCGCACTTACCTCAATGTTGATCAAAACACGATTGTAGTAACCGGCTCAAATCCCGATGCAGAATTGATAGAGAAATATTTCCTCAACGTTAAAGTTGCAACGATAGCTGCGGTTATTTAAGGTTCTTTGTATCTTTGAATCGACCTAATTCATAAGACAAGACAAAACAAAAAAGATGAAAAGTATCCTCGTTCCTACTGATTTTTCAGAAAATGCTCGCAACGCATTTGATTATGCTGTAAAGTTGTTTGGTATTGATGGTGTTCGCTACACATTACTCAACTCTTATGAAACACCCAATGCCGGGTCAAGTGGCATGCTCGTTTCAATTGATGAAATGCTCGAAAAAGAGAGTCTTGCCGACTTAAAGAGAGAACTCGAATACCTCAATAATAAGTATAATGGAATTACAATTGACACTGAATCGAGGCACGGTTCTGTTGATGATGTAGTTGCTCACTGGTCAAATCAAAATGATGTTGACGCTGTTGTGATGGGAACAACTGGTGCTAGCGGACTCAAAAAGACATTCCTCGGTAGCAATGCTCAAAAAGTAATCGCTGATTCTGAATATCCCGTTTTTTCAATACCTGAAGGGTTTTTATTCAGCCCGATAAAGAAAATTGTTTTTGCAGCAGACTTACAGGATATCAAAGATAGTTCGGTGTTTGATACGGTAAAGTCACTTGCCAAAAAATATAATGCTCATTTATTTCTCACTCATGTTGTGAAATCAGGTGATTTAGGTGAAACGTTAGAAGAAGAAAAAAACAGACTCAAAATCAATCAAACATTAGAAGGTATTGATTTTGGTTTTCACAGCTTGCATGATGACAACATTGTTGAAGCAATTGATGATTTCATTGAAGAAGTAAATGCAGATTTGCTGGTAGTTGTTCCACGTAAAGTTACTTTTTGGAACAAACTCTTCAGGAAAAGTATATCAAAAGAGATTTCCTATCACACGAAAGTGCCTCTTTTGGCAGTGAAAGATCAATAAACGATTCGTTTGATCTTTCCCGATTTTGTTCTCTCGAGACTTTTACGATAGATAACCTCTTTTGGAATTTCATATTGATCAAGGGTTTGAAAAGCATTTTCAAGCCCTTTTTTTATGGCTTCATTTTCTTGAGACTCCACATACATGATCAATTTTTCCCCCAGTTTTTCATCAGGAGTTCCGGTCAGGTAAAGCGGGACATTTACAAATTGAGAAATCTTTTTTTCAATAGACTCTGGTTGTAACTTTACTCCGCCAGAATTCACAGTGAAGTCACTTCTTCCCTGCCACTTAAAAGAGTTCCCCTGAAGTTCTACAACATCGTTCGTTTTCAAACTCCTTACATTCAGATGAGGCGCATCAATTACAAGTGTTTTCTCTTTTGATAACGAAAAGCTCACACCTTGCATAGCATTGTAATACTCGTTACGGTCAGATCCATTGATAGCACGCACAGCTACGTGACTCGTTGTTTCGGTCATTCCGTAAGTCGAATAGCATTTTGTGGAGATTTCCTGAAGTTTACTTTCGAGATCAGCATCGACAGGTCCACCGCCAATAATTAGGGTTTTGATCGAATCCAGAGCCTGAATTGATTCCTTAACCTGTAAAGGAACCATAGCTGAGAAATCGTATGCTGTTTGTAATGAATCTGACAGATTTGATTGAGGTTCTACGATTGTGAGATTCATATCTGCCTGTAGTGATCTTACGATCATCATTTTGCCCGCTATGAAACGCGCATCCATGCACAGCAAAGCGTTTTGACCATTACCTAAATCAAAGAATTCATTTGTCATCTTTGCGCTGTTGCGCATACTCTCCTTTGAAAGCTTTATTGTTTTAGGCTTCCCAGTTGAACCGGATGTTTGTGCCCGGATATAATCGTTTTCATCAAACCATTCTCTTAGAAAAGTAAAGACGTTTTGCTTCCACTGAGGCATAATGGAAAGCTGTTGAGCCGATAGCTGACTGATGGATTCTTCGAGTAAGTCGCTGTGAATTGTGAGTTCACCAACTTTTAAGATCATGGAAGGAAAGTTTGAAATTCAAAATCAGGATCGAAATGTAAAGATCCATTTTCAACGTAAGTGGGACCTTCTAAATTATTTTTGTAAAGCGAGCCGGTTCCCAATCCCTGAGGCATTTTATTTCCGGTAGTGGCTGTCCATTGAGCAATGGCGTTAAGCCCGATATTCGATTCCAGCGCTGAAGTTGCCCACCAGCCAATATTGCGTTTTTCAGCGAGTTTTGCATATTCTGATGCCGACTCAAAACCACCAATCAATGAAGGCTTGAGAATGATGTAATGAGGTTGGATGACATCGAGGAGGCTCTTTTTTAGGTCAGACTCAAAAACCCCTATCAATTCTTCATCCAGTGCAATTGGGATAGGAGAGTAGCGGCAGAGCTCCGCCATTTCATCCCACTGTTGTGCTCTTATTGGCTGTTCGATAGAATGAATATCATACTGAGCCAAATCTTCTAATTTGAAATGAGCGTCATCGGGATCAAATGCGCCATTGGCATCAACTCTGAGTTCAATTTTATCGCTGCTGTAATGGTCGCGGATAAACTTGAGACATTCGAGTTCCTCTTTAAAATTTATCGCCCCTATTTTCATTTTAATACAGGAGAACCCATCTTCAATTTTCTGCTCTATTTGACTGAGCATATCATCTTTTGAGCCCATCCAAATGAGTCCGTTGATTGATATTGGCTTTTTTCCTTTCGTAAAATCACTATCAAAATAAATGTGCTTACCACCGTTATCGAAATCGAGGAAAGCCATTTCCAGCCCCATTTTAATAGAAGGCCACTCAGCTAGTTGATTCATCAGTTTATCCCTGTCATCGTTGATGTGTTCAACAAGCCATTGAAGTTTTTCTTCGTAACCCGGTCTGTCGTCAAAGCTCAGTCCGCGAAGTAATCCAAATTCTCCCCAACCCTGAACGGTTGAATTTTCATCGGTCAGAACCAAAAAGTACGTTTCCTTTTCGGTCATTACACCACGAGATGTGCCGCTGGGTTTCTTGAAGTTGAGAATGTATTTTGAAAAACGAAGAGTGAACTTTTTGTCATTTGTCATGCCACAAAGATATGTATTGTTGAATTGGTGATACTTTTAAAAACTTCGCTGCATTAGTTTTGATGGTCAAAACCGTTCATAAAAAAGTTGAAATTTGCAGTATGAAAATGAATCGGGCAGAACTACTCAACGAACTGGCACAGCAAACGAGAAATGTTATTGGAGATGTCAAGGAGTTCAAGCTCATGGACGATGAAAAGCTCAATTTCAAAGAAAACCCCGATTCATGGAGCGTTTTGGAGTGCATTGCTCATCTCGTGAAATTTGGCGAGCTGTATATAAGAGAATTTGAGAAAAGCATTGCCAAAGCCGATGATGCCCCCGGTTCTGACCAGTTTAAGAGCGGATTCTTTGGAGATTTATTCGCTAAGAAAATGCAACCCGGAGAAACGAAAATGAAAGCTCCCAAAAGCATGCAACCTGTTGAGAGTAATGTCAATCGTGATGTATTGGATAAATTTCTCGTTCAACAGGAAAAATGGCTTTCCCTCATCGATGCAGCTCGCTCAAAAGACCTCAATAAAATAAAAGTTCGTTTATCGCTAGCCCAATTTATCAAATTCAAACTGGGAGACATGTTCAGAGTGATCGTCAATCACAATCTAAGGCACGTTGAGCAGGGGAAGAGGGTCTTACATAAAGGAAAAGTAGACTAAAAGCACTTCAAATCACTTCCTTATTATTTGAGTGATAATCAATTAAATAAAATTTATTTGTGTTTTTTTTATCATTAATTCTCACATTTAGTGTTTGTTTACGATTTCATGATTGGGGGTGTTATCACATAAGTTGTTTTTGTTATTTTTATTATTTTTGATAAAATTTTTAAACCTATACCTTTAAAACATATGAAAAAACTATTATCACTTTTAGCGTTCGTAGTATTTAATCTTACCTTTTTTTCGCAACAAACCTGGACCTTTACCAATGCTAACTCTTCTGGTAATCAGGGCCCCACTCAATCTCAAGTCAATATTGCATATTCAGGTACTAATCTTGATAATAATGTAACCGTAAATACTCAGGGAATACAGGAGTGGCTTGTCCCTGCATCAGGAACATATAGAATTCTTGCTAAAGGTGCTGAAGGCGGTGATGGTGGCTCTGGCACTCTATCTCCTGGCAAAGGAGCGAGTATAGAAGGAGAAGTTTTTCTAACACAGGGAACAGTACTTAAGGTTGTTGTAGGTCAAAAGCCATCAGGGACTTCAAGTGGTGGTGGAGGTGGAACTTATGTGATAAAACCTCCATATAACACAAGCGCATCGGTTTTAATTGTTGCTGGTGGAGGTGGAGGTGCACCTGGTAATTGTTGTTCAAATACTACTCATTTAAATGGAGTTGATGGAGTAACTAGTCAAACAGGTACAGACGCTGTTGGTGGAGGCTGCTCTCAAGGAACTGGAGGCTCAAATGGCAATGGAGGGAATTTCGCCTCTGGATTATATTCTGCAGGTGGTGGAGGTGGCTTCTTCACTCATGGTGGGGATGGAGAAGGGTTTGGAGGTAACTCTTTCATTAATAACTCCTTAGGGGGTCTGGGAGATACAGGTGGGGGAGATGGAGGATTTGGCGGTGGTGGAGGTGCTGGTCACGTTAGCACTTGGATAGGAGGTTCTGGCGGAGGTGGTGGAGGTTATTCCGGAGGAGGAGCAGCATGTGGTAGTTTAGATTGGGGATCTGGTGGAGGAGGTGGCTCCTTTAACGCTGGAATTAATCAAAACAATATTGCAGGCGCTAACTCTGGTCATGGTAGTGTAGTATTTACACTCTTATATAGTGTCTCTATCAATGAAACATCTTCTATTTCCTGTTTTGGATCATCTGATGGTATTTTAGAAGCTACTCCAATTGGAGGCGATACTCCATATACTTATTCATGGAGCGGGCCAGGTAGTTTTTCATCATCATCTCAAACAATAAGTGGTCTAAGTGCCGGAAATTATTCGGTTACCGTAACTGATAATAATAATCATACAACAAACCAAAGCTATACTCTTACAGAGCCAGCCTCATTAGTAGCGAGTTCAGTAGCAGATAGCAACACTTCATGTAACGGAGCTAGCGATGCAGGAGCGACAGCCTCAGCAACAGGCGGCACAATGCCATACACTTACTCCTGGAGCAACGCAGCATCAACAGCCTCAATCACAGGAGTAACAGCCGGAACTTACAGCGTAACGGTTACCGATAACAATGGCTGCTTTGATACAGCATCAATAACATTGACAGAGCCAGCCTCATTAGTAGCGAGCTCAGTAGCAGATAGTAATGTATCATGTAACGGAGCTGGCGATGCAGGAGCAACAGCTTCAGCGACTGGTGGAACTGCACCTTACAATTACCTGTGGAGCAACGCAGCAACTACAGCTTCGATTACAGGTGTAGCAGCTGGAACTTACAGCGTAACGATTACCGATAACAATGGCTGCTTTGATACAGCATCAATAACATTGACAGAGCCAGCCTCATTGGTAGCGAGCTCAGTAGCAGATAGCAATGTATCATGTAACGGATCTGGCGATGCAGGAGCGACAGCTTCAGCCACAGGTGGCACAATGCCCTATACTTACTCCTGGAGCAATGCAGCAACAACAGCCTCAATCACAGGAGTAGCAACTGGAACTTACAGCGTAACGATTACCGATGACAATGGTTGTTTCGATTCAGCATCAATAACACTGACTGAACCAGCCTCATTAGTAGCGAGCTCAGTAGCAGATAGCAATGTATCATGTAACGGAGCTAGCGATGCAGGAGCGACAGCTTCAGCTACTGGTGGGACTGCACCTTACAATTACCTGTGGAGCAACGCAGCAACTACAGCTTCGATTACAGGTGTAGCAGCTGGAACTTACACTGTTACCATCACAGATGATAACGGTTGTACTGCAACATCTTCATCAACAATTTCAGAACCGACAGCACTGGGTCTGACAGTGAGTGTGAATGATTCAGTTTCTTGTCCGGGTGTATTTGACGGTGAAATCACATCAGTTGTCACTGGCGGAACAGCACCTTACAATTATCAATGGAACAATGCGGCTACGACAGCATCAATAAGTAATCTATCGGTCGGAACCTATGTGTTGACGGTTACTGATGACAATGGATGTACAATTGTAGATTCAGTATCACTCGAAGTAGGAGATGATGTCGATCCGGTTGTGGCAACCCAAAACATCATTGTTTACCTCGACAACAGCGGATCAGCATCAATTACGACAACAGACATCGATAATGGAAGTACAGATAACTGTTCAATCGATAACTTGTCACTTGATGTAACAAACTTCACTTGTGCAGATACAGGTTCAAACACGGTAACGCTGACAGCAACTGATGTAAGTGGAAACACTAGCTCAACAACCGCAACGGTAACAGTAGAAGACACTACGAGTCCGGTTGTGGCAACGCAAAACGTAACCGTTTACCTCGACAACAGCGGATCAGCATCGATCACAACAACCGATTTCGACAACGGAAGCAGCGACAACTGCTCGATCGACACGATGAGTTTGGATATGACAACCTTTAGTTGTGCCGATACAGGTTCTCACAATGTGGTTCTGAACGTAGTAGATGAAAGTGGAAATTCTTCTTCAAATACTGCAACAGTAACTGTATTGGATACGATTGCTCCGGTAATTACTTGTCCGGCTGATATTGAAATCTGCGAAGGAGAAATCCAGTTTACCGATGCAACAAGCACAGATAACTGCGCGAGCACCGTAACAAACACAGGGTCTATTTTTACAGGAGATTCGCTCTCAGTAGGAAGTTACCAGTTGACATTTGAAGCAGCTGATCCGAGTGGAAACACAGCAACCTGTGCAACTGACGTAACAGTGAATCCACTTCCAATGGTAGATCTGGGAGCTGATACAGCGGTTGGACCGCAACATATTGTAAGCTTTTCGACCGGTTATCCGAATGCCACAAACGTTTGGAGCACAGGAGAGATGACAGAAAACATCTCTGTGCAGGTTGAGATGGACACCACGATTTGGGTGTCAGTAACTGATAGCAATAGCTGTGCAGCTACTGATACAGTTGAAGTGACTATTTTGACAGGTTCTGAAGAGCGCACTTTCACAGCAGAAGTGAAACTCTATCCCAACCCGACACGCGGAAACGTAAATCTGCAGGTTAGCGGAATGGAAGAAAACATGCTCTACAGCGTTCTCGATCAAACAGGTCGTGAATTACAGAGAGGTCGAATCATGAACGGTCAGAACCGAATTGATATGAACAACTATGCCAACGCACTTTACTTCATCAAGCTGACAGACAAGCAAGGTGAAATGATCAAAGTGTACAGGATCGTGAAACACTAAAACAAACAACTCAACAACAAAAAACCAGCTCTAAAGGGCTGGTTTTTTTATTTGGGGAAGTCTAACCTTTTGCCTTTTTCCTGGCTTTTTGCATCCTGATGTTGAGCAACTCAACAGCCAAAGAAAAGCCAACCGCAAAATAGATGTAGCCTTTGGGCATGTGAACGCTCAAGTCACCCGGTAATCCTTCAGTTATCAATACAAACCCAATCAGGATTAAAAAGCTCAACGCGAGCATTTGCAATGAAGGGTGCTTTTCAATGATTGAAGAGATTTTACCGGCAAAAATGAGCATTACCACAAGCGAGATAACAACTGCGAGAATCATAATGGAAATTTCTTCAGTCATACCAATTGCGGTTAATATTGAGTCGAAACTAAAAACGATGTCGAGCAGGCCAATTTGCACGATAATTCCAATCATGTTTTTAGCTGCTGTTTGTTTGGCATCTTCTTCAACTGATTCTACTACCTCTGTTTTGTGATAGATTTCTCTTGTACTTTTCGTAAGGAGGAAGAGTCCGCCAAGCATGAGGATCAAGTCGCGGCCAGTCACTTCATAACTAAAAATGGCAAAAAGCGGTTCAGTGAAGCCGATGATCCAGGTGATTCCGAGAAGCATGATGATCCTGAAAAGCAATGCTAATCCGATTCCGGCTGTGCGAGCTTTAGGGCGAATCTTTTCAGGGAGTTTATTGGTGAGGATGGAAATGAAAATGATGTTGTCAATTCCCAAAACGATTTCTAAAAAAGTGAGTGTTAGAAGTGCGATCCAGCCATCTGGAGTTGAGAGCCATTCAAAGTTGAACATGTGGTTTATTTTTAGTGCAAATTAATGCAGATTAAGTTTATCGTAAAAGGTAGGTCTGTCGAGCTTTTGCAATTCTCCGGGATTCAGCGGACCCAGGTCCAGGTTTTCAATTCCGGTTCTGACCAACCTCACAGTTGGAAAACCAACTGCTGCTGTCATTCTTCTTACCTGGCGGTTTTTTCCTTCGGTCAGAACCAACTTGAGCCACGTAACACCTTTACTCTTGTCAAATGAAACGGGAGGCTCACGATCGGGGAGTTTGGGGTTTCCGGTTTTTTGAGCCTTTGCTGGTTTGGTTGTGTACTGGCCATCAGGCAGAGTGATCTCAACACCTTCTTTGAGTTGCTTAATGGCTTTTTTGTTGAGCTGACCTTCAACCTGCACGAGGTAAGTCCGCTCGTGATTGTTTGTTGGGTCGAGCAATTGCTGATTGACATTTTTGTCGTTTGTAAGCAACAACATACCCTCACTCATTTCATCGAGCCTGCCAACCGGGTAAACATCTTTTGGCACATCAACTAAATCGCTGAGGCATTTCTTTCCGTGTTCAGGTGAGAATTGGGAAAGATAGCCTGCTGGCTTATAAAGAACGTAGTATTTTTTCGGTTTAGCCATTTATGCTGCAATTTTGCATTATGGAAATGGTTGAGCCTTCGAAATTAAAAGACCTTGCAGCATCGAAAAAGAAAGTTTTCAAAAAGGTTGCACAAAGGTTGAAAAAAACTCCGCCACGCGAGCTGGATTATACTTTTCAGGAGTTGCATGAAGAGGCGTTTGAAAACATTGATTGCCTGGATTGCGCTAATTGTTGCAAAACAACCAGTCCGATTTTTATCGAACGTGACATACAGCGTATTTCAAAACACCTGGGATTAAAACCGGGAGATTTCGTTGAAAAATACCTCCGTGAAGATGAAGATGGTGATTTTGTTCTTCAGCAATCACCTTGTGCCTTTTTGGGTGACGACAATTATTGCAGCATCTATGAGGTTCGCCCGAGAGCTTGCAGGGAATATCCACACACTAATCGCAAAAACATGCAGCAAATCATGGATCTGACCGTGAAAAACACACGAATTTGCCCGGCTGTTTACCGAATTATGGAGCGGTTGAGTGAAAGATAAAGGATGTTAATGTTGATTTAATTACTTGGAATTGTGTAATTTTAACCCTGTTGGTACGTTTATTGGAACAGTTTAAGTTATGCGCAAATTGCTCGTCATATCGTTGTTATTGACGTTGGTTTTGGCAGGTTTCGGTCAGAGCCAGTCGAGCCGGGAGGTGGTAACGCGATCTGCTGTGCACAATGGCGATACCATTCCACTCATCGTGCTCAAGCCCACTTATGTTTGGGAAAAGAGAACATGGAAGAGTAGGAGACAGCAGAAAAAATACGAGAAGCTGAAGAAGAAAGTGGTAAAAGTTTATCCTTATGCTAAGCTTGCCGGGAAAAAACTGCGAGAATACGCCTCAATTTTGGATACCGTTCAAACTGAGCGACAAAAGAAAAAATTCTACAAACAAATTGAGGAAGAGTTAAAACAGGAATACGGTGCAGATCTCAAAAAATTAACGATGAGTGAGGGGCGCATTTTAATCAAACTCATTGATAGGGAAACGGGCGATACTTCTTACGAGTTGGTCGAAGATCTGAGAGGTCAATTCACCGCATTTTTTTGGCAGAGCTTTGCCAGGTTATTCGGTCACAACCTCAAAACAAACTACGATCCTAACGGAGCTGACAGGGAAATCGAGTTTATCGTTCAGCAAATTGAGGCTGGGTATATTTAGTTCTCTTTAGGTGCCGGAATTTTCGCCTTGATAAAGCGATTACTGAAATGTTCCGGTAAGTGAATCTTCATGTGATTGACCAGTACTTCTAAACCTTTTCTGTAATGACTGTTATTTGTGATGATGATGTGGCTGTCATCACGGTAAGGCTCCAGATACTTTTTGTAAGAAGGCATTACGTGGTTGTTCCACTGGTAGCGCACATCTTGTTCAGGATAACCTCTTTCTTCAATATCGCGCTTGATCCTTCTTTCCAGCTTTACGTGATCACGGGCATCAATAAATACACGTAAATCCAATGCTTTTCTAATTTCCTCATAGTGGAAAATGAACAACCCCTCCATGATGATAATTGGAGCAGGCTGAACCCTGATCAAGCCGGGAGTTTTCTTCCTATTGTTAAACGTGTACTCTTTAATCGTGATTTCTTCACCTTTCCTGATGCTGATCAAATCGCGGTAAAATTGAATGCGGTTGATGCTGTCGGGCAAGTCGAAATTGACCTGTCCGTTTTCATCGATCTTTTGTTCTTCAATCGGCTTGTAGTAGTTGTCCTGCGAAATGATGCACACTGAGCCCTTTGGCATATTGCGCTTGAGGTCCTTTAAAAATGAGGTCTTTCCGGATGCACTTCCTCCGGCAATGCCAATGATGTACGGCTCGTAATTCATGCGGCAAAAGTAGTAATCGAATTTTTTTGTCAATTCCTTTCTCGCAAATTTCCTTCATCTTTGTAACCCAAATTTTCAACAGAACTTACAATTATGAAAGGTATAACACTTCTATTAGTTTCCATTTTATTGAGTATTAGTTTAGTAGGTCAGGATTTAGCAGCTTATAAGATTTACAATTCAAAAGGAAAAGAAGTAACCTTCAACGATTTAATAAAATCTTTCAGCAAAAAGGATGTCATCCTGATAGGCGAACAACACAACGATCCCATTGCTCACTGGATGCAGCTTGAAATAACGAAAGCAATTCACGGTCAGAACCAAAACCTCGTCCTTGGAGCCGAAATGTTTGAAGCTGATGACCAGGTCGTGATGGATGAATACCTGAGCGGAGTTATCCGTCACAAGGATTTTCAAAAAGAAGCAAAGGTTTGGCCCAACTACGAGACAGATTATAAACCTCTAGTAGAGTTCGCCAATGAAAACAAGTTGCCTTTCATCGCGACAAATATTCCCAGAAGATACGCATCAATGATCGTTAGAACCGGATTTGAAGGAATAAAAAGCTTAAACGATCATCAAAAATCACTTTTACCGGAATTTCCAATTCCGTTTGATACAGCAGCTCCCGGGTACAGCGAAATGATGAGTATGATGGGCGGAGCTCATGGCCACGGTGGAGGTGACAGAATGCTAAACATGGTGAAAGCCCAGGCCAGTAAAGACGCGACTATGGCACATCGCATAGCTCAGGCTCTGACCGAAAAAGACAAAAAAGCACAGTTCATCCACTACCAGGGCGATTACCACAGCGCAAACAAAGGCGGAATTTACTGGTACCTGAATGAGTACGCGCCAAAGTTGAAAGTTGGTGTGATGTCAACGGTTGTGGGGAAAGATGCAGAGTGGAAAAGTGAATTTGAGAATCGGGCAGATTATATTCTTGTTGTGGATGAGGATATGACGAAGACACATTAGCTGCCTGTCTTTACTGTCCAATATCTGCGTTATACTTGTTCTGAAATTTAGAGCTTAACACTCGATAAGCTCTTTTTCAGTAATGATCTTGGGAATTTTCACATCCCATGCATCAATACCGAAGTCATCAACGATTTGTAAGTCGTAACAAATGGCGATAATATCACCATTGAAATTAGAAAGGAAGCGGTCGTAATAACCGCCTCCATATCCTATTCTCTTTCCTTTTCTCGTGAAAACTGCTCCTGGAGTAATGATGAAATCAATGTCCTTTTCACTTGCCTTTCCTGCAGAGGATGGCGGCTCAAGGATATTGTAGAGACCGATTTTTAAATCTGAGAATTTCTCTATATAGCGAGCTTCCATGGGGCCTTTTTTTTGTGGAATAACGGGAACACAAACCTTTTTTCCGTCATTCAACATCTTTTCAATTGCTGAGTGGGTGAAGACTTCACTTTTAAAGCTGATAAAAGTGAAAATGGTTTTAGCCTTTTGGTACTCTTCAGTATTGAAAAGCCGCTGCCAAATGAGTTTGTCTTTCTCAGCTCGTTGAGCTTTTGATTGAGCATCCCGCTCGGCTAAAATCTTTTTCCGGAGCGTCTTCTTTTCCACTATAAGAAATCTTTAGCCCAGTTATCCAACTCAGTTTTCGACCACACATTAGGGAAGAACTTTCTGCGTTGAAAAGCAGGGTGAAGATACTTTTGCCAGTCGCTTGAACCGGTTGCCTGTTTCGCTTCACCTTTTCTGGCTAAATAACTATTAGCTGTTTGTAGGTGAACGATTGGCCATTCAATGTTATAAGCCCGGTCAAATGTGCGAAGTGCGTTCCTGAGCGGTTCCACATCCTTGCCTTCGTCCTTCATTTGTTCAACCCTCACTTGCAAATTCTTATCCTTCATATCACGAGCAAGCGCTTTGAATTCATCTAGGTACTTTTCCTCAAATTCGCGCAGAGTGAGCGACTTTTTCCCGGTTTTGTGATCGAGTCCGGCTTCCTGCCAGTAAACGTAATCAAAGAGGTCGTCAGTAGTTGCATCTTTAGGAACTTCCTCTTTACGGCTGTCGTGAATGAGGTTTTCCATTTTAGTGCAGTAGAGCTCGATTAACCTGAATTGTGCAGACTGGAATCCGCTGGCAGGAGCTAAACTTAGCCTAAACTGGTTATAAGCTTCGTAATCCATCCCTTTGGTCAATACGCCAAAAGAGTTGATCAACATAGAGGTGTAGCGATTGAGGCGATAGACTTTTTCAGCCATTTCCTCAATTGTTAACCCTCTTTGTTTTGTCAATACCTTGAGTTCGTGAATCATCAACTTTAAAACGAGCTCAGTAATTTGGTGATAGACGATGAAAACTGTTTCGTCATGGAAGTTAGTGCGTGTTTTTTGAAGCGTTAAAAGTGTATCTACCTCAACATACTCCCAGTAATTTACAGGTTTCTGATGGAGTAGTCCGTGCAAATACATTTCAGGGTTTTCATCCTGTGCTTTGTATTTATTTTGAATTCTTTTTAGAATTTCTTCATCCATGATTTTATCGTTTTGAAGCAAACTAAAGCAGATTTTGCGAGTTAAAAAATGATTTTCTTCAGGTTCGTTTCCGTTGCAGTTAGCATCTTTGCAACAAATTCAAAATATGAGATTCATTTACGCAACCATAGCATTGGCTTTTCTTATTTCCTGTAATTCGAACAACGGTCAGAACCAGACCAAAGATACGGCTACGGAACAAACTGATGGCTCTGACCAAAAATCTATTGCAGGCGAGGCTCAGGGTACAACTTATCATATTTCGTACTACGGTAATACAGCCGAAAAAGTGCTTAAAAGCGATGTTGATTCACTTTTGGAGCAGATTGATTTTTCGCTTTCCGGCTGGAATGATGGGTCTGTTATAACAGCCATGAACACCAAAGATACGAATGAAGTAGTCGTGCACGACACGTTTAATTACGTGACTGATAATTTCAAAATGGCTCGCCAGGTTTACGTAAAAACTGATGGTGCTTTTGATCCAACTATTGGTCCGCTCGTGAATTTGTGGGGATTTGGCCTGGAAAAAAGAGGAAACGTAACGGATGAATCTGTCAATGCTTTGTTGCCTCTTGTCGCTTATGATTTTCAAAGTGTTAGACTTACTAAACTCGATTCAACCAGCAATGCCGGGCCGGTGAGATTATTTTACCGTAACAACGCTGATATGCAGCTCGATTTTAACGGAATAGCTCAGGGCTACTCAGTTGAAAAACTCGCGAGCTTATTCAACGATCAAAACATCGATTCATACATGATCGAGCTGGGTGGTGAAATCAAAACGAAGGGAAAAAAGAAAGATGGAACATACTGGAAGATAGGTGTGGATAAACCGGTTTCACCTGATAAGGAACGTCAATTACAAGCTGTGTTGACTTTAAAAAATCAATCGGTTGCGACATCAGGATCTTACCGTAAATTCTACGAACAGGATGGAGAGCGTTTTTCGCATACGATTGATCCCAAAACAGGGAAGCCTGTTACGCACAATCTTTTGAGTACGACTGTTGTGATGGATGATTGCACTTTAGCAGATGCTTATGCAACGGCATTCATGGTGATGGGAACTGATAAAACGAAAGAGTTTCTACAGAGTAACCCTGATCTAAAAATGGAAGTTTACCTCATTTACGATGAGGCAGGAGAATTTAAAACCTGGATGAGCGAAGGAATGAAAAAGATGACAGAAGAAATTTAAGCTTCTTTTTTGTCGTCACTTTGGCATTGTTGATTTGGCTCAGCTCCACACATACTGCATGTAACGCCTTCATCGTTGAGCATAGGGTTGTTACCTGCGCAAGTACCGGCAAATTCACCGTCTTTTTTCACGAGAATCTTAATGGCAATTCCGGCAAATGCAAGTGCGAGCATTCCAATAGCAACTAAAATAACTGTCCAATCCATAATCTTTCTTTTACATCACAAAAGTACGATAACTAATAATTTACGTTCGGGATTTGTTGAAATTTTTGATTGAACTCGCGATCTGACCAAAAATTGATTGATTCCAAGTACCTTTGAACGGCATTATAGAACACAATATTTATGGCGACAATCGAGGAAAAGAAAGAAGCATTTGAGAGGCTATTGAACATTATGGATGACTTGAGAGAAGGTTGTCCGTGGGATAGAAAACAAACGCTCGACAGCTTGCGCTACCTCACAATTGAGGAGACATACGAGCTGAGTGATGCTATTTTGAGCAAGGATTATGACGAGCTCAAGGGTGAGATTGGCGACATTATGCTGCACATGGTTTTTTATTCGAAAATCGCCAGTGAAAAGAATGAGTTCGATGTGGCTGATGTGTTGAATGCTATTTGTGACAAACTCGTCCACAGGCATCCGCATATTTACGGTGATGTAGAGGCTAAAACGGAGGAAGAGGTTAAAGCGAACTGGGAAGAATTAAAACTCAAAGAGGGCAAAAAATCTGTTTTGCAGGGAGTGCCCAAATCATTGCCGGCTGTTGTAAAAGCGAGCCGAATACAGGAAAAAGTTAAAGGAGTTGGGTTTGACTGGGACAATAAAGATCAGGTTTGGGATAAAGTGCAGGAAGAGATTCAGGAATTCCGTGAAGAAGAGAAAAACGGAAATAAAGAACGCATGGAGGAGGAGTTTGGTGACTTGATGTTCTCACTCATCAACTATGCCCGATTCATTGGCGTAAATCCTGAAGATGCACTTGAGAAAACAAACCGAAAATTCATCAAGCGCTTTCAATATCTCGAGGAAAAAACCAATAGTCATAACCAGAGTCTGAAAGAGATGTCACTCGAAGAAATGGATGCAATTTGGCAGGAGGCGAAGAAGAAGTAATTAAAAATTCAACTTCGCTACGTGTCCTGAGAGCATGAATCGCAGCTGAACCTTGAGGATGTCGCCCATATTGGTACACTCATTAAAAACTGTCGTGTCAGACATCTGGTTGAGATCTTGCTTCAATTGTTCAACCTTTTCAGGAACTGAAATAGTATCTTCTCTCATACACTCGATCAACTCATCAACACGGTCATATTCCAGTTTGAGACGCCTGGCTATAAGCGTACGTTCCTCAAATTGATACTGGCGGGTTGTGGCAACCGAAACGAAGTCCATCCCCATTTCAATGATCGGGTTGTTTTCTTTGAAATACTGCGGGAGATATACACTTTTATTGCCTTCATAACTCTGTTGGTCAAAGTCGATTGCGCGAATTCTATACTGTTCATCTTCAAAATCGGGAGTGATGTCAATAACGTAGTTGTACGATCTCATGTCACCCAGTAACCTGATGAAGCAACGTTCGTTGAACTTGATAAACTCTTTCACAAAACGCACACGGTTGAAGTTTGGGCGTTCCAGTTCAGTTTTTAAAAACTCATCACCCGGAATTCCAGCTATGTGTTCTTCAACAAGCGTATCTTCATGAACCAGGTAAGAGATGAAATTGGGAGAGAGCAGGTGTTCCAGCTCCAGACCGTAAACGCGTGATGAGTCAGCTTTTTTGACGTACATGTAATCGTAGTTGTCATTGAGCAAATTCACGATTTTTACCCTGAAAGGCTTCGAGTTACCAAAATGACAAAAGTCGATTCGCTCAACACGCAGGTGATTGGTGATCTCTTTATCTCCATCAGTTTTGAGGAGCGAGTACGTCATCAACAAGTTTTCATGCAACTCATCGTAAAACGACTCATCGTAAATAAGGCAATCCCAAAGCGTGTTGTTGTCGTGCTTATCAAATAGCGGAAAACTCTCTCTGTACTGAGCCAGCTCGTCATATTTTACAGGCAGTTCCAGATGTCTGCTATATTGGTCGAGGTAGGAGGTGAGCGGTTCTCTTATTGCGAAAAATGGTTTTTTCCTGGATATTTCCATGCGTCAAAATAACGTTTGAATGCAAAGTTAGCTAACTGAACGGGATTGAGCGGTTTCAGGTTCTGACCGTGAATAAACTAATGGTCAGATCCGCTACTCACCGAAGCATTGTTTTTATTGAGCTTGTAACGATGCACAGCTATGTTGACGAGCAAAATGAAAGCGCACGTAAAGGCAAACCACAAAATTGCATCAACCTGTTGGTAGCGGGCAACTCCAATCGCCACGATTGCCCAGATCCCAACCATAGCGAGCACATCAGTATTTCTTTTCCAAAGCAAGAACAAGTATACGATCAGAGCCACAGCAATCATAACGTACGTCCATGTTGGTGAAGATAACGGTGCACCGCTGTACCCGATTTTGATCAGGTAAGCTGAGGTATTTGCGATTGACGCAGCAATGATCCAGCCGAGGTAGAGACTGAAAGGCCATCGCACAAGGAAATATCGTTTAAGTGATGCTTGAGACGTATTCATTTGTTCAATGAACAATATTGCCAGTAAGCAAATGAGCATCAGGAACATCACGATTACAGATAGCCCAATGTGGTGGTTGAGCCACATAAAAACCCAAATCGTATTGAGTAAGTTAATAGCGATGAAGTAGAAACCAAATAACTGCGGAAGTATATTTTCTTCATTCTGTTTGAAAATGTCAGCACACATTTTCACGAGGAAAGTGGCCTGGGCGAGGTAAATTAATCCCCAAATAGAGAAGGCATAACCGGCCGGAGTAAAAAGATTGAAATACTGCCTGGATACGGAAGCCATTGTTTCGTTGTTGATATCACCAGTATTTGAGAGGTAGTTGACATAAAGCGTACCGATGAATGTGACGATTGCTAATAGTTGGGTTATCCGTTTCAAGAGTCTTTTTAGTTTTATTTGACACTAAAGTTATGGAATTAAATCCAACAAAAAAGCCGACCCAAAACTGAGTCGGCTTTGATAAGTTAGATGTGATGAATTAAGACTTAGGATTGAGTTTTAGGTCAACCATAACTTCAATTTCATCATTGATTGTCATGTCTTTCATGCTCATTGTGTAAGCAACATCGTACTCATGACGATCAAATACTAATTTACCTTTAGCAGTTCCTTCTTCAGCATTGAACTTTACATCAGTAATTTTTTCTTCCTGAGTTTTACCTCTTACTGTAAGGTCACCGGTGATTGTATTAGATGCCTCATCATACGATTTGATTTTGAAAGAAGCAGTTGGGTGATTTTTCACAGCAAAGAAATCGTCAGCTTGTAAGTGACCGATTAATTTCTCGGGAGTTTTGTCCTCTTCAGGGTTGTAGTTGTCATCAGTTGCAACCATTGAATTCATGTCAATAACGAATTCGCCACCTGTGATTTTGTCACCCTTAGCAGTGAGCATTCCCTTTTCTAACATTACGTTTCCAGTGTGGGTGTAAACACCTACGAGCGTACCAGCCCACATTGCTTTACTTTGAGAAGTGTCAACCATCATTGTCATTTCTTTGGCCGACTTTTCATCTTTCATTTCAGTCTTTTCTTTCTTCTCAGCTTTTTTCTCTTTTTCTCCGCCTTTTTCAGCAGAGCCACCTCCGCCACAAGCTGTTAATAATGCAGATCCTGCAACGAATAGTGCTAAAAATGTGTTCTTTTTCATAAAATTGATTTTTGTTAGCGCAATTATAAATTTATTAAAAGTATGCACATCAAAATTACAAAATTGTTTCTGATTAAACACAGTAATTCCGATAAATGGAAGGATTTTAAGTTACCTAAACATCTATTTATGTCCAGTTTGCAAAAATTATAAGATTAGGCAATTCAAGAAAAACAACCATACATTATAAAAAATAGGCCTCTTTTTAAAAATATAAAGTAAATAAATAACGAAATTGCATTTTTTTAACAAAATTTAAACCATTCAAATTCTTATGTGTTTGATTAACAATTAATAATTAAATTTAATTTCTATGTTTTTACTAGACGTCTTAACAATTCCAAAAGATGACCCAGTTGGGTTTACTTTTTTCGTTGGCTACATGGCCATGTTAGCAGCATCAATTTTCTTCTTCGTAGAAAGAGGGAGAGTTGATGGCAAATGGAAACTTTCATTATTAGTGTCTGCTCTTATCACTTTCATAGCAGCAGTACACTATTATTACATGAAAGATTACTATTTAGCTACGGGTGAAAACCCAACTTCGTTACGTTACATTGATTGGACACTGACTGTCCCATTGATGTGTGTTGAGTTTTATTTATTGACTAAATCTGCCGGAGCTAAATTGGGCTTGCTGTGGAAGTTAATAATTGCATCAGTTTGGATGCTTGTTGCCGGTTATATAGGTGAGGCTTTCAACCCTCCAGGTGGTGATACAACACACTCAGTGCTGTGGGGAGTTCTTTCAACTGTTGGCTATGCATACATACTTTATACAGCATGGTTTGGTGAAGTGGCCAATTTAGCTAAAAAGTCAGGAAACGCAACCGTTGTTAGAGGTGTTAGAACACTAGCCTGGTTTGTACTTGTAGGTTGGGCTATTTACCCAATAGGTTATATGTGCATGCCTGGTGGTTGGTTGAATACAGCCTTTGGATGGAGTTCTGAAAATGTTGATTTATTTTACAATATTGCTGACGCTATAAACAAGATAGGTTTTGGCCTTGTTGTTTACAACATTGCTGTTACTAGTGAAAAGTAAAAATTTAAACAAAGGCCTCTTTGGATCCAAAGGGGCCTTATTTTTTTCCTGGGAAGAGGTTCTTTTTCTAACAATTTCTTCTTTAGCGGTCTTTTTAATGTTTTTTATAGAAATTGAAGTTGACATCCTTCAGCGACTTTCTCTGTTTTTTATAATATGTTTAGGCATTCCTCATGGAGCTATCGATAATAAACTTTTTTGGAAACAAAAAGAAAAAAGAGAATCCCTTTTTATTGCTCTGTACATATTAGTCGCTTTTTTTACTGTGATGGTCTGGCTCGTTGCGCCAGTTTTTTCTTTTTTTACATTTCTTCTTTATTCTGCATTCCATTTTGGCCAGTGTCAATTATTTTACATAACTGATAAAAACAATTTTTTGTCAAATACACTATTTCTCTCATGGGGAGTAGTGATGATCTCTTTTTTGATTCATTTTAACCTTGATGATATTTACAGAGTCTCTAATACTTATCCAGAGTTTAGATTAATTACAAACGCTTTTAATGCTTTTGATTCAACTTACTTAGTAGTTGTTAGTTCCCTAATATTTTTATCGCTCTTCACTTACAATAAGTACAAGAGAAGTGTTAAAAACATCTCATTTTTGAGAGAATTGATCATTTTAATACTTTCTGGTTACTTTTTTTACACATTACCGTTTCTAGTTGATTTTATGCTTTTCTTTTGCATATTACACTCTCTTAGATCGATGAAGCATCAATATTCGTTTCTTCAGAAAAATGAAAGTCATGTGACTCTCAGTAAATATTTAAAATATGTACTGCCTTTCACCATTATCTCAATCTTAGGATTGCTTTTTATCTTCATACTTGGAAAGGTAGTTCAATTACCTTACAGTTTTAGTTACATATTCCTTATCGTAATATCAGCTATCACCGTACCGCATTTATTTGTGATGAATCGTTTTTATGAAAAGGCCTAGCTATTTAATCTAAAATATGTGCTCTAAACAAGCAATAAAATACGATTAATCAATTTTATGCTTGTGATGATCAACTTAGCAACAAAAACTTTTGTGGTTGGTCACAAAAACACAAACTGTTAAAATCAACCTCTAATCGTTGAATATTTGAGTTAAGAAATCGTATTTCCTGGTCTTCTTAAACACATTATTAAGTTTATTTTTTTCTAAAATACTCACCAACTCTCGCAACAACTTGATTATCAGTCATACTATCTGCAGTTTCAAGTTTGATAGTTGAAGGCTTCTTTGAAGAGTCCTCAATTGCTTTTTTCAATTCTTTTTTCGCACTGGCCGGACCAAAAACATAGAGATCATCTTTGTTTTCAATACTTTCCAGTATGTCATTATAAAAACTCTTAAGAACCTTTTCCTTCTTAGCCTGTAGCTTTTTCTCATGTCGAATTGCCTGATCGCCAAATTTTGATGGACTGTCAATTCTCGTGCTGTCGTCATCGAGTTCTGAGTATATTGTTCTTAGTTTTTCCGTTCCGTTGAGATCGACAATCAACGCCTTGCGATGATCGATCCAAATTCCTTTCTGTTGTTCCATATGCAATATAATAAATGAGTTTTTAAGTAATGTTTATGACCTGTAGTCTTCTTTGTGTTGCTAATGTTATTTTTGGCTAAAATTTAAGGAATTTATGGCAAATAGCTTTTTGAAAATAGGCTATTACTTCACTTTTTTCACTCTTTTAACAATCTTCTATAATCCAGTGCATGCGGGAAAGTTAGAAAGAGGGTTTGAAGAGTTGAAAGTGTATAACTTTCACGATGCTGAAAAGCTATTTCGCAAAGCATTGAAGCGTGATTGTGTTGGCGGCTCTTACGGACTCGCTTACATGTATGCGATGCCCAACACTCCTTTGCTGAACAAAGACAGCGCTTATAAATTCATTCGGATTGCTGATACGCTTTATCCAAAACTCGAAGAAAAGGACATAGAGGATTTGGCAGAAGTTAACATCAACCGATCTACTATCGACTCAGTTAAGCAGGCTGTATCACACTATTACTTTGTGGATCTGACCGATACAACTGATGTTCAACTATACAACAACTTTATCGCCAAGCATCACTGGTACAATCAGCTCGACAGAGCAATTTCGCTGCGCAATCAATACGCTTTTCAAAATGCGCTGGACACGAATACTTACACAGCTTACAGGCATTTCATGGACTGTTATCCAAATGCACCGCAGTTCCAAAAAGCCAAGGAGAAATACGAAATACGTTTCTTTGAGACCAAAACACAGGACGGTACGCTCGATGATTATCAGGTTTTCGTGAAAGACTATCCCGATAGTCCTTTTCTGCCACAGGCCCAACGAAAGGTTTATCAGCTCTCAACTCGTGACGGTTCGCTGAGTTCGTTTATTAACTTCATCCTTGAAAATCAGGACAACCCTTATGTTGACGAGGCCTGGGAGAATATTTTCTATCGATCAGTGAAAACTTTTGCAACTGAAGAGCTGATAGATTTCAGGGAGAGGTTTGATAATTATCCAAAAAAGAAAAAGCTCAATGCTTATATCGATCAGAGCCGTAAGCGCCTCATCCCGATGATAAAAAACGGCAAATGGGGCTTCATCGATACTTTAGGGAACTGGGCGATAGAACCAAAATTTCATAAAGTAGATCAGTTTCACGAAGGCAAGGCGCTTGCCGGAAACGGTGATAAACTCGGTTACATTGATCTTCTTGGTGAGTGGTATATTGAGCCGCGATATGAGGATGGATTCGCCTTTCAAAATCATGTGGCAACTGTCGAGAAAAACGGAAAACTGGGCATGATTAACTATTATGGTGAAATGATGCTGCTGCCCAGCTACAGTGATTTGGGTGAAATGCTTCACGGACGCATTTTCTTTAAAAGTGAAAATGACCTCTATGGCTATTTCAACAAAAATGGGGAAGTTGCTATTGAACCAAAATTTTCATCGGCTTATGATTTTGAGAGCGGGTTGGCTCGCGTAAAAGTCGATTCGGGATGGTCTGTAATTGATACAGCAGGTCAGCTTTTGTTCAAGCCGGTGTTTGATCAGGTGAGTCTTTTTAAAGACAGCACGGTCAGAGCCAAACTCAACAACAAGTTCGGGTTGCTAAAAGCATCAGGTGATACGCTCCTGCCATTTGAGTACGACTTCATCGGTTCCTTTTCCAATGATCGTTCAATTGTAGCAAAAGGAGGAAAGTATTACTACATCAACTCAAGAGGGCAAGTCGCAATAAAAAGCGAATACGAGTACTCGCCAATTGTTATCAATTACGGTCAGTTCGAAAACGGTTATGCAAAATACCGTCACAATATGAAATTCGGAGTGATCGACACAACAGGTAAACGCGTATTTCCCGCAATATTTGAGGAAATTGGCACGTTTACTCCACCGTTGGTCCCCGTTAAAAAGTATGGGAAATGGGGCTTTGCCAATATGAATGTGGACCTCGAAATTCGCTACCGTTTTGATTATGCATGGCCTTTCATCGATTCACTTGCCCGTATTGAAGTGAGCGATAGTGTTGGCGTTATCGATAGAGAAGGAGAGTATGTGCTCCCTGCTAATTTTGAAGAACTAACTCCTGTTAAACACGGATACATTTCAAAACGTAAAGGGAATTACGGACTTTTAGATAAAAATGCGGATTTCCTCCTTCCGGAGATATTCCACGATGTGCAGGCAATTGATGAACGCTATTTTATCGTTAGAATTGAAAGTTATTTGGCCATTTTTGACATGCAGCGAAACAGGTTTATCTATGCTCAGGAAGGGTTTTCAGAGTTGATGATTGATAACTCCATGCCGGCCGGATCTGACCAGGAAAAATGAGTTTTAAAAATTACATAGTAAAACACCGTACAGCTATAGCACTTACTGCTTTAGTGCACATTTTGGCATTTGTGATATTCGACATCGCGACTCTAAAAGATGCCGAAACAAAAGACACCACGATTACCATGCAATTTTCAGAACCTGAAGTAGTAGAACAGGAACAAAAACCTGAGGAGCAAGAACTGACAGAGACTGAACAGTCAGATCCATCATCGAACAAAGCCGTAAATAAGAGCGCTCCCAAGATGCTTGACAAAGCCGATTACAATAAAATTGAAGAGAATGTTTCAAATGAGTCTAAAAGTGATGTAGAGAAAGAGATCAACGAAAGACTCAAAAAACTTGAACAGGAAGTCATACAAGAGCAACGAGATGCCGGTTATGGATACACAAAAGAAGATGCTGAGGCATTGATCAACAGCAAAAAACAACCTCAATTAGAAGAAGTAACAGAAAAGGAAGCCGTATCAGAAGGTGCTGTCAAGGGAAATACGAATATTTCTTACAAGCTCGAAAACCGTTACGATACATATATGGATGTTCCGGTTTACATGTGCGAGTTTGGAGGAGAAGTTACAGTGAACATAGTAGTCAACCGATCGGGGAAAGTGCTCGCAGCAAAAATTGATAAGCAGTCTTCAAAATCTCAAGACGGCTGTTTGCAAAAACAGGCTATACAGGCTGCTTACAACACCCAATTCAATAATTCACAACAAGCTCCTGAGGCTCAAAAGGGGAGCATTACATTTCGCTTCGTTTCTCAATAGTTTCAGAAACTTTTGAAACTTCGAAAAATATTGTATCTTTGATGCATGGATTTTGAAGGTAAGAAGAAAGAGTTCCTACAAACGTGGGGAACATTTGGGTCAAAATGGGGAATCAACAAAGCGATGGCTCAAATTCACGCATTACTGCTCATCGCTCCTGAACCGTTATGCACTGACGATATCATGGATGAGCTCCACATTTCGCGTGGAAATGTCAATATGAATGTCCGCAATTTGCTCGATTGGGGGTTGGTTTCAAAAATCCACAAAGAAGGAGAACGGAAAGAGTTCTTCGTTGCTGAAAAAGAGATTTGGAAAGTGATTTCAATTGTCACTGCTGAGAGGAGAAAACGCGAAATAGATCCTGTAATTACTTTATTACAGGAATCACAACATGTAGAAAAAGAAAACGAGGAGCAAAAAGAATTCAAAAAGGTAACAGGCGAGTTATTGCAGTACACAGAGCTAGCTGATAGTTTGCTTGAAACATTGAGCAAAAGCGAGCAAAACTGGTTCCTAAACGGTATCAGGAAATTATTTAACAGGAGGAAATCATGAAGTACAGGCAAACATTGATAGAGGCGTTAGTGATGTTGGTTTCATTGTTCATTCTCATCTATTCCAGTATAGATTATTTTTGGTTGACGATGTCTGTGTTGGGAGTTGTTCAATTGGGAGGAGCGTATTATCACATTCGTAAACACGAATATTATTACCCGATGAATATTCTCATCAACTACTATATCATTGGAGTTGTTTTGTTCGCGATTGTAGGTTTATCGCTCTTTTACAGCATGAATAATTCCACACTTTTTAAAGTCGTTTTTTACAGTGGCTCGTGGGGATTAGCAATTTACAAACTGTCGATCGCTTACAGGCGCGAACGCAAGCAGAGCAGAAAGTCTGGCTTTCTTCCTAACTTAGAGTTTGAGTAAGGCTTCACAGGTTGTCATTATTTTATTATTTTGGCAGCAACAAACGACCATTTTTTCTTTTGATTAACCCTATTTCATTTAATCGCTCATGATTGAAATAACTGAACAGTTCATTAAAGAGCTGAATAAATATGATATGAATATCGATGAGGTTGAACAGCAACTCGTTTATTTTCAAAAAGGTACGCAAAAACTAGATATACAGCGTCCGGCTGTAATTGCTGATGGTATCCTTATGATAGGTGATGAATCAGCTAACTATTACAAGTCTCTTTATGAGGAAGCACTTGAAACGCTAAAAGTTGGCAAGTTTGTTCCTGCATCAGGAGCTGCGAGCCGCATGTTTAAATTGTTGTTCAATTACCTGGAAAACGAAGAAGTTACTCCTGAAATAGAAAAATTTGCTGAAAATTTTGAAAAATTCGCTTTCAGCAAGCCAGTTGAGGATTACCTCCAGCTACACGGTATTGAGCTCAAAGGATCTGACCGTGAAAATTTAAAAACTATTGTGGAGGTTTTGCTCGATAATCAGGGAATTGGCTACGGAGCAACACCAAAAGCGTTGATCGATTTTCACCTCTACGCTGATGAAATTAGAAAAGCAGTTGATGAGCAATTAGCTGAGGCGGCTTCATACGCAGTAAATGATGACGGATCCTGCCATATTCATTTCACGATCTCTGAAGCACACGAAACGCGTTTCAGAACCTATCTCAACGCTGTTATTGACAAATACGAAAAGCGATATGGTGTTCGCTACCGTATTTCGTGGTCATTTCAACATAGAAATACCGATACAATTGCGGTGGATAAAGAGTTTAGACCTGTGAAAACGAACAGGGGAAAGCTCTTGTTCAGACCCGGTGGACACGGTGCATTATTGCCCAATCTCCAGGATTTGAACGATGATATTATATTCATCAAGAACATCGATAATGTTCAGGTTGAAAGCATTCAAAAAAGAGCTTCAGAACACAAGAAAATATTGGGCGGAAAGTTGATGGAGCTAAGAAAAGCATCTCATGCTTATTTGCGCTCGCTGGATGAAGGCGTTGATGTCAACTTGAAAAGCGAGATTATCGATTTTGCCAGGGAGCAACTGAACCTCGATGTTTCAGATAATATTGATGAAAATGAATTGCACAAATTGCTCAATCGTCCATTACGGGTTTGCGGAATGGTGAAAAATGAAGGCGAACCGGGTGGCGGACCTTTTTGGGTGAAGCAAAATGGAAAAGTTTCGCTTCAAATTGTTGAAAAAGCACAAATCGACTTCACAGATCCTGATCAGGAAAAGGCGGTAGATCAATCAACACATTTCAATCCGGTTGATATCGTGTGTTCTCTCAAGAATTACAAAGGTGAATCGTTTGATTTGAATGATTTCATCGAGCGCGACTGGTCATTCGTATCAGAAAAAAGTTACAACGGTCAGTCTATTTTAGCATTAGAACATCCTGGGTTGTGGAATGGGAGCATGGCTTACTGGAATACTGTATTCGTTCAGGTACCACTCGAAACATTTAGCCCGGTGAAAACGGTTTTGGATCTGATTAAACCGGCACATCAGGCATAAAAAAGGGGTGTATCAAAAAGCGCCTATGAGATAAAAAATCGGTGATTGTAAGATATTAATCCAGTCTTTTCAACTAATCCAATTTCATAAGTAGCTTTTTTAATACCGAAAAATCTTACATTTTTCGGTTTTGATACACCTCCTTAAGTACTCTGTTTATTTAGAATTAACCATTGAGGTTTGACTCTAATCGCTCAAATTTTGAGTTATCAGGAGCTAACTTGCGAGCGAGTGAAGCAGCTTCTCTCGCTTTTTCCAGCTCGTCTTCTTCTTTGAGGTATTCAACATATTCGATGAAACCATCTTCAAAAGCAGTTACATTGTATTCTGTTGGTTCATAACCACCTTCTTGAGCGAGCTCTTTGAATTTCTTGATGGCACTCTCAGAGTGTTTGTCACCGTTGTAGCGGTTACGAGACTTGTAATCTGCAACAGCTTTAAAAAGCTCAACAGCCGGATCGCTAGGATCTATTCTCAAACCGTACTTCAAGTAATAAGAAGCTTTTCTCCAGTCTTGTTGAACGTAAAAACTCTTTGCCTCATTGATCGCCATGCGTTGAAACATCCAAACTGTTTCTTTATTTTCTTCAAAAAGCGTTTCCTCGTCTTTTTCTCCTTTGCGGATGTCACGCTTTGTAAACTTGGCAGCGAGTTTGATCGCATCTTTTGTAGCGTCTTCGTAATACTGTCTCAACTCAGGGTCTTCCTGAATCTTTTTCAGCGATAGAGCAGCGTACAGGTACGGTTCAGATTCGTATTTTGTATCGTCATCATCGGTGGCCTTGATCGCTTTGTCGTAGCATTTTTCGTAATCACCCATTACATATAGGTCGAATAATTTCGTCATACTTCCCCCAGCAACCTGTGCAAAAGCAGTTCCTGTAAATAGAGCCAATCCAATGGTCAAAATCGATAATTTCATCACTCTTCGTTTCATATTTTCCTTTCGTTTTTAGTGCCTCAAAGTTTATAAAATTATTGAACTCTTAAAATGTGTCATTGTTTAAACAAGAACAATACCAAAAATTTGTTCTTTTGTAGCGTGCCATGAAAAAAGAAATAGGAGACAACATATCAATCAGCAAGCAGGATGATGAAGTGCTGATCAAAATTATCAATCCGCTCGAAGGGTGGCAGGAAATGGCTTTACTAGGCTGGTTAGTACTGTGGACGAGCCTGGGAATTTATGTAACATTCTACCTTTTCAATGCCGGACTCGAGCGCGATGCCTACATCTTTTTCATTGTTTATCTTTCGTTTTGGGGCTATTTTGAGTACAAAGCCCTTCACGGTTACCTCTTCAAAAAGTTCGGTTATGAGCTTATCAAAATCAATAAAGAGAAACTGTTGTATAAGCGTTCACTCTTCAAGCGCGGAAAAATCAAGAACTACCTGCGCAAAAATATCAAAGGATTCAGGTTGTTTGAGCCGTCTAAAAAATCATTTGCAGCCGCTTATAACAAAACATTTTGGACAGTAGGTAACGAGCAAATTGAGTTCGATTACCTTGGCGGGAAAGTGAGTTTTGGAATGCATCTCGAAGAAAAAGATGCTCGCCAATTGACAGTATTTCTCAACCGCCAGCTCAAGACGATACACTAAAAATATTTCCTTTTACGCGCTTGGTTTCTGTCCCGTCAATCTTTTCGGTCATAACCAGCTTTTGAGCCTGCTCATCGGCAAAAACCTCTTCGAGTGTTTTTACAGCTCCGGCCGGGATACCGCGAGCTAAAAGCTCTTTCATCAATATTTCCCTGTCAATTTGACTAATCGCATTTGTCAATATATCGATGAGCGCTTTTCTGTTTTTGACACGCGCAGCATTTTCACTGAAACGTTCATCTGTTGTCAGTTCTGTCAATTTCAAATAGTCACAGAGCTGAGCAAATTGATTTTGAGTACCCACAGCGAGCACGATTTTTCGTTCATCTGATGTTGTGAAAATATCCCCGTAAGGAGCGATGTTAGGATGTTTAGTGCCAATCGGTTCCGGTGAAACGCCCGTCATCAAATAATTGCTTCCCTGGTTGATGAGCGAAGCCAGAGCAGCCTCGTAGAGTGTGACATTTACCTGATAAGCTTTCGGTTCTGATTGTCGTTTCAATAATGCAATCAGTAATCCTTCTTTGAGTTGATGAGCGGCTAACACATCAACCATTGCGACCGGCATTTTTGCAAGGTGCTCACGATCAGATCCGGTCATACTCAAAAAGCCTGTTTCAGCTTGCAGTACAACATCAAAAGCCGGGCGAGAGGTGTGGGGGAAGCCTGTAATGGCACCTAAAATAACATTCGGATTGACTTTCTTCAGCGACTCAAAATCCACTCTGAATTTTTTAGCCGTGCTCTCCTTGAAGTTTGAGAGGACGATATCAGCATCTTTAATCAGCTCGTGAACTTCATCCTGGTGTTCTTCCTGGTTGAGGTCGCGTTGCAGGTATTCTTTTTGGTAGTTGACGCTCGAGAAGTAAGCTGATGTTCCGGAGTTCGGCTCTGACCGTGAAAACCAGTGACGCGTCATGTCGCCACCTGTAGTCGCGTTTTCCACTTTGATGACACGAGCTCCCAACTCGGCAAAAAAAGTGCCCACAGATGGTCCTGCGAGCACACTTGCTAATTCTATGACAGTAAGGTTATTGAACATGCACATCTAGTTCGTCTGCCGGATTTGATTCGCCTCCATATAAATCTTCATAAATGGCGTAAATTGCTAAAATACTGAATGGCACAGTAACTAATAGTCCAATTCCCAGGAGTATAACACCGGCAAAGTTGATCAATCCAAGTAAAATTAGAAATAAGAAAAAGCTGAAAAACTTTTTGTTAACTACTTTACGGCTCGTTTCCATAGCTTGCCAAAAACTGTATTTTTTCAATACAATTAACGGAGCTGTAATGGTGTAAATGAGACCTACGTAAATGGATATTATCAAGATTAGTATTACAGGAATGATAATGCTGGTAAGATTTTCTGCAAATTCACCACCTTTAAAATAGTCTGTTAAAAATGCTTTCAATTCATCTTCATATTGTGCGAGTTGAATGATTTCTTCAAATGGAATAACTACCCACAACAAATAAATAATAGGAAGTAATAGGGCCAGGAACATGATGAGCATGTAAACTATTTGGTACAGTGCCATTGGACCAAAGAAGTTGAAACCACCAAAAAAGTCCTTAAATTCAGGCTCCTTTCCTTGTGCTATTTTATCAGCCGCAATAAAGTAACCGGCAAATAAAATGGCATTTAATATATTAGCTAATATACTTCCAATACCAGGGATTAGTCCAAGGATAAATCCGGCAATTACTGAAATGATTAGGAATACTACTAGTGTTCCTATGTGCAACAAAGCCTGACTTTTAAACAACTCCCACCCACGATTGAGGTATTGATTGAATTTGAATTGGTAGCCGTTTTGTAGTGGATCGTTTGAGCCTGATAGAGTTTCCATGTTGTTAGATTTAAAGGTTAGACTTCGAATTTAAAGCAAAGGAGAGAATAATCGCGCGAAAGATTCCAAAATTTTATACATCAGCTTTCTGTTTTTCCATCTTTCAGGATTCATTATTTCACAGTGCTTTAGATCATCCTCAAAGATTTCACGAGCCTTTTGGGCAGTGTTAATATCGTAGATAAAAGCGTTGATTTCAAAATTGGTGTAAAAACTCCTAATATCCATATTGGCTGTTCCCACAGAAGTAAATTGATCATCAGCCACAACAGTTTTGGCGTGAAGAAACCCTTTTGTGTAGAGATAAATTTTGACATCGGCTTCGAGAAGTGGGCGCAGGTAAGAGAACCCTGCAAGCTGAGTGACTTTTGTATCACTGCTGCTCGGAATCATCAACCGAACATCAACACCGCCCTGGGCTGCAGCAATAAGTGCATTGACCATACTCGAGTTTGGAATAAAATAGGGAGATTGGATATACACGTATTTTGAACTGCTGGCGATTGCGGTGAACAATGCCAACATGATTGACTCCCAATCGCTATCGGGACCGCTGGCTGCAATTTGAACCAGCTTTGGCGTTTCGAGCTGTGGTTGCTTCGGGAAGTAATCATCAGTGTGAGTGAGTTGTTCGTTTGAGGCGAAGTTCCAGTTTAAGATGAACTGAATCTGCAATTGTACTACGGCTTCACCTTCAATTCGCAGGTGTGAATCACGCCAATAGGTTTTTGCCTTTTCGCCAGGCTCGTTCAGGTAGCGATCGCTGAGATTGATTCCGCCAACATAGCCGGTTTTTCCATCAATTACCACAATCTTCCGGTGGTTTCTGTAATTGATTTTACTCGTAAATTGCGGAAAAAACACGGGCATGAAAGATTCCACTTTAACACCCTGTTTTTTCAACATTCTTACCGTACTGCTTTTGAGGCTTGAACTACCAACCGAATCAAACAGCATTCTCACTTCAATACCTTCTTTGACTTTATCGGTCAGAGCCGAAAACAGCTCACCCGTATGTTCTCCATCTTCAATGATGTAGTATTCGAGGTGGATGTGGTTTTTAGCATTTTTGATGTCTTCCAGGAGCGCCTCGTACTTGCGTTCTCCATTGATGAGAAAATCGACTTTGTTGTTGGTGGTCAAAACTGCCCTGCTGTTGAAGAATAGTTGACGGGCAATTTTTTGACTTTGCGGTAGTAGTTTTTCCTGGATTAACTCGCTTTCAAAAAAGGCATTGGAGTGTTTGCGTTGCCATTCTTTGATCTTTTTGTCATCGAAAAACTCTTTGCGCGAGAAGATTTTGTCTTTTCTGAAATTGCGGCCAAACAAGAAGTAGATGATCAATCCCACAAACGGCAACGCGATAATCGCCACGATATAACTCACCGTTTTAGACGGATTTTTGTTGTCGAGCAGAATGAAGAATATCGTGAAAATACTCACAACGTAATAGATAGCTGTGAGCACTTTAAAGGAAATATCAAATATGTCGGTAAGGTTTTCGAACAAAGCAATTGTTTGAGTGCCTCAAATTTAAAGCACTCAAACAATTGTCTCTACTTTATTTCAGCTTTTTGTAAATAATGTGATCTAAACTCAGCTTTCCGGGACCATTAATAATTAAGACAATGAGCATGATAATGTAATAGAGCGGTATTTCAAATCCGTTATCACCTGCTGCAAATCCATTTTCAAAATGTACTGTAAAAATAGCAACCAACATGGTGAAAATTAAAGGAATGCTGATAATTCTGGAACCAAGTCCCAGCAATAGAAGAAACACCCCAAGAATTTCAGTTGTGGCTGCTAAATAAGCATTTACTGTAGGGAAGGGAAGTCCCAGTCCCCAATCTTCATTTCCAAACCATTCGGCTATGGCTCCTATATCGTTCCATTTTTTCATTGCCGGTTCGTAAAAACCATAAGCTAAAACAATCCGAATAAGGAAAGGAGGAATAAATGATAGTTTAAAAATGCTACTTTTGATGTTGTCAATTTTTTCTTTCATACTAATTGAGTTTTAAGCAAACAAAACATATACAGGTGATGAAATGTGTCTTTCCCATGACATAAACATCTTTTAGTAGCTAAAAATGATATTGAAGTGCATTTTTATTATGTCGAATACTTGTGTTGATCTGTATTGTAAATCAAATATGTTCAATAACTTTACACCGCTAATTCAAATATAAAAGGACAAGAATTATGAAAAAATTGTACATCGCTGCTATAGCGTTTGGCTTCATGGCAGCATCATGCGGTTCTCCATCTGGATCTGACCAAAAAGAGAACTCGAAAGAGGAAACCAAAAAGGAACAAACAGACAAAAAAGCTGACAAGAAGGCTGAGAAAAAAGAGGAGAAAGCTGAAGCTCCTGAATTACCGGCTGTACCTGAAAAAGCTAAAGTATTCTTTGCTAACCTCGAAGACGGAGCTGAAGTGAAGTCTCCGTTAGCTGTTGAGTTTGGTATTGAAGGAATGGAAGTGAAACCGGCAGGCAAAGTGGTTGAAGGTACCGGACATCACCACATCGTTATCGATGGAAAATTCATCGAGATGGGCGGTACTGTTCCGGCTGATGATACGCACATCCACTACGGTGGCGGTCAGGTTAATGACACGCTTGATTTAGAACCGGGTAAGCATACGTTAACTCTTCAGTTTGCTGATGGTTTGCACCGTTCTTACGGAAAGAAAATGAGCAAATCAATTACGGTTAAAGTAGCTGAGTAAAACATACTTTAAGTCTATTAAAAAGGCCATGAAAATGAAATTCATGGCCTTTTTTGTTTTGAGAAAGTAGTGTAGCGGTTTAATTTTTTGTCGCCTTGAAAGCCCCGTTGACATCAATATGTTCATCCTGACTTCCAATTCCGCCCAACTCGAGCTGATTGGCATTGAGTACGATTTTGAGTGTGTTTCCATTATCGCTTTGTTCAATTGTAAAATATCCCGTTGAGGATAAATCTGAGCCGTAAGACTTATCTTCAGTACGAACTGAAATTTCATTTTCAGTCATGCCTGATCCAATTTGATAAGTTCCGTCATCAGGACCGGCCATTGTTGAGTTATCAACCTCTTCCATAATGCGAAGTGTCAATTCCTCACTTTGGTTTTCTCCTTCCATTGTGAGCAACCACACGTCATAGGATTTTCCATTTGAATTTAAAGAGCCGTTTTCATCCCACGTTGCAGCCCCTTCCATTATAAAACTGGTATCACCAAAGATTGAGGCTTTGCCCATTCCGTCAGTAACATCATCTAAAACAACAGTTGTATCAGAACTGTTATTATTGTTGTTTGAATTGTTGTTGTTATTAGATGTTGGCGTGGGATCGTCATTATCGTCTTTATCGCAACTCACTGATCCAATTACAAGAAAAGCGATAAACAACATGGATAAGAATTTTACTTTCTTCATTTTGTTTAAGTTTATGATTTGATATTAGCTTGAATGACATGAAATTGTGTAGTTGCAAACCTAAAGGGAGTGATTAACTGAGAGCTTGTATAAAACGGACATTTAACATGAAGGTATTGGAGCAAAAGCCAGCAATTGCAGTGAGTAAGTACATCAATCGTTACTTACTCGTGGTTGCTGAAAGGGATGAAATGCCGGAGGTGAAAATTCTACCTACAAGCTATTCGTATTTAACAAAGGTTTTTGGTGATCCCAGTGAAGTGAAAAGCTCTACGAATTCATCAATTCTTCCTGAATTTTTCATCGGTGGTCAAATTACCCGGCAGGATATTTCACTCTTTCCTAAAAAGGAGTTTATTCACTTTGGAATCGAGTTCAAGCCAACCGGTATTCATCATTTCTTCACAGTCGAGATGTCTGAAACTTTAAATGGATTTATAGATGGTAATGCTTTGTTGGGAGAGGAGGTATGTGAAGAACTTTTGAGTCTGATTGATTATAAATCCTTCAAAAACAGTTGTGATAAACTAGATGAGTACTTCGTTCAACTTTTAAGTAAAACTCAAAGAGAGGAAAACGACCAGCAAATTGAAAAGGCTGTGGATCTGATCATTAAAAATGCAAACTCAATATCAGTGAATGACCTTGCAGAGAAAGTGTTTCTATCTCCCAGGCAGCTGAGGAGAAAGTTCAGGGAAATATGCGGTATTTCTCCCGGTGCTTACCGGAATATCATTCAAATCAACAACGTGTATTCCAGTATTGAAAAGAATGATGAAAAGCGACTAAGTGAGCTCGCTTACCTTTGCGGGTTTTACGATACCTCACACTTTGTCAAAACATTTGAAAAGCTGATGAACGAGAAGCCTTTGGATTTTATCAACCGAAATGATTTTTTTGGATACGTACATCAAATATTCACGTGATTGATCGTGCAAAATTTAACTCTTCCACTATTTTATTTTCATATTTGTTGAAAACAATTTCAAACCTCAAAGGTTGAAATCAGGGAACCATATCAATCAGAGAAAATGAGATTCAAACTATCATTGATATTCAGTTTTTTAGCGCTTTTCTCCTTTGCCCAAAAAGGTACAATTAATGGGGTTGTTCTCGATGCTGTGAGTAAAGAGCCTGTTCCATTTGCCAACGTTGTGGTTTCCGGAACACAAATTGGAGCCAGCACTGATATCGATGGGAAATTCACGATTGAAGAAGTGCCTTTTGGGTATCAAAAGCTGGAGGTTTCTGTTGTCGGTTATCAGCGAAAAACGACCAATGATGTTTACGTGACGCAAAACCAATCGCCTTACATTGAGATCAATCTCAATAAAACCAGCACGCAACTCAAAGAAGTAACCATTACTTCATCGGCATTTGACAAACCGGCTGAGAGCCCTGTTTCATTACAAACGATTGGAGTAGAGGAAATAGAGCGCAACCCCGGTGCCAATCGCGATGTTTCACGCGTTATTCAATCCTTGCCCGGTGTTACATCAACGCCCAGTTTCAGGAATGATATCCTTATTCGTGGTGGTGCACCAAACGAAAATCAGTTTTATATTGATGGTGTGGAAACACCTGTTATCAATCACTTTCAGACCCAGGGTTCGAGCGGTGGTCCGGTGGGAATCCTCAATGCCAATTTGCTCAAAAAAGTGAATCTCTACACCGGTGCATTTCCCAGTAACAGGGGAGGAGCACTCAGCTCAGTACTGGAAATCGAGCAGAAAGAAGGAAACAAAGAGGCGCTACACTTGAGGGGAAACATCGGTGCATCTGAAGTGGGGCTGGCAGTTGACGGACCAATAGGCGAGAAGACGACTTACAATATCTCTGCGCGTCAATCTTATTTGCAGTTTCTCTTCCAGGCTTTGAGGCTGCCCTTTTTACCTACTTTCAATGACGGGCAGTTCAAGATCAAGCACAAGTTCAACGAGAAAAACCAAATCACTTTTGTGGGGCTTGGAGCTTTCGATCAGTTCAGGCTGAATGAATCGGTGAATGACGGACTCGATCCAAATGACCCTGATGATGCTGAAACGATTGAGGAGAACAATTACACATTGGGAAATATTCCGATCAATGAACAGTACAACTACACGATTGGGGCTGTTTACAAGCACTTTGAAGAAAACAGTTTTCAAACCATCGTGGTTTCGCGAAATGCGTTGAACAACTCGGCTTACAAGTACCAGGATAATGATGAAAGCGATCCTTCTAAAAAGATTCTCGATTACAACTCAACTGAGGCAGAAAACAAAATGCGGTTCGAGAATACGATTAGGAAGAATAGTTGGAAAGTGAACATGGGCGTGAATCTTGAAAATGCCCGCTACACAAACTCCACTTTTGATAGGATTGCGACTCCGCAAGGCTCCATCACACGGAACTTTGAATCGGATCTGACCGTGAATAAATACGCTGTTTTTGGTCAGATCTCGCGTCCCGTTCTCAACGCCCGCCTCGATCTCTCTTTCGGGTTCCGATTGGATGGAAACGATTACAACAGCGAAATGCAGAATCCGCTCAATCAATTCTCGCCACGGTTTAGTGCATCCTACTCGCTGACAGATCGCTGGAGTATCAATTTCAACACAGGTCGCTACCACCAGTTGCCGGCTTACACAGCTCTAGGTTTTTCTAACTCTGACGGGACATTGATCAACAAGGAAAGATTGAAGTTTATTCAATCAGATCACGTTGTGGCAGGCGTACAGTACAATCCCGATAGCAAAACCAAAATTACGGTTGAAGGATTTTACAAATTTTATCGTCAGTACCCATTTTCATTGTCTGACAGCATCAGCCTGGCCAATTTGGGAGCTGATTTTGGTGTCATCGGGAACGGACCAATTGCCAGTACGAACAAAGGCAGGGCTTACGGAGCCGAATTTCTCATTCAGCGCAAAGCCAAAAAAGGACTCTTTGGAATCTTGAGCTATACTTTTGTGCGCAGTGAATTTGAGGATGTAAATGGTGACTACGTTCCCTCATCGTGGGATGCCAAACACATTTTAACCCTCACAGCAGGAAAGAAATTCAAAAACAACTGGCAGTTAGGGCTCAAGTGGCGCTTCGTTGGCGGATTGCCTTACACACCTTACAACGTACAGGCCTCGGCTCTGAAAGAGAACTGGAACGTGAGAGCAGCGGGACTACCCGATTATTCGCGCCTGAACGAACGCAGGCTGAGCAATTTCCAGCAATTAGATTTGCGTGTTGACAAGACCTGGTATTTCAAAAAGTGGTCGCTCAATCTGTATTTTGACATTCAAAATGCTTACAACTTCAAAGCCGAGCAGCAGGACAACCTCAATGTAGAGCAAAATGCAAATGGTGAGCCCATTACTGATCCTAATGACCCTTCTCGATATGAGCTTTACAGAATTGATAATGAAGCTGGTACAGTACTTCCAACCCTCGGTGTCATTTTTGATATTTAATTTACGCTTAAATCCTACATTCGCACCGTGAAAAGAGGGATCGTTTTACTTCTATTTTTTCTCGTTTGTTCAACGGGATTTTGCCAGCTCGATGTAGAGGGATTTTACCCTGATACGCTGCGCAAAGACCGTTTAAAGCTATCGGTCGGAACCATGGGAGCCGCCTACGGAGTTACCATGTACAGCCTGCACAATTTGTGGTACAAAAACTACGACCAGTCCAGTTTTCATTTCTTTAACGACAATGATCAGTGGCTCCAGATGGACAAAGCCGGTCATCTCTACAGCACATACCGATTGAGCTCCATTGCTTTTGAAGCTTTGCGGTGGAGTGGAGTAAAGTACAAGAAATCCCTTTGGTACGGATCGGCAGCGGCATTTGTGTCTGTTTCCAGTATTGAGTTTTTTGATGCTTACTCGGCAAAGTGGGGCTTTTCGTGGGGAGATATGGCTGCCAACACAGCCGGAACAGCACTTTTTATCGCACAGGAATACGCGTGGCAGGATCAGCGCATCAGGATTAAAATCTCATACCATCCCACAACTTACGCCCAGTATCGCCCCGATGCATTGGGCAGCGACTGGCGTTCCAGACTCACAAAAGATTACAACGGACAGAGCTACTGGGCGAGCTTCAACATCAATTCATTCGCCAAAACAGATTGGATTCCGCAGTGGTTGAACATAGCAGTAGGCTACAGCGGAACCGGAATGCTTGGAGGATCTGAAAACCCCGAGATGCACGATGGTGACCAATTACCCAATTTCTCTCGACAACGCCAATTTTACCTCAGCTTTGATGTTGACTTAGACCGCATTCCCGTTCAAAACCATTTACTCAAAGGCGTCCTCAAGATCGTCAACCTCATCAAAATCCCCGGTCCGGCCCTCCGCCTCCAGGACGGCAGGTTTGTGGTTGATGGGTTTTATTATTAGTTAAAAGTTTAGATTGTTTTCAACCCCAGCTCTTTCAGGAACTCATTGTGTTCATCCGTATGGGCTTGAATGCGTTCATTAACTGATTTGAGACGATCGTTAACTTCGTTTAAGTCAATTTTTTCTTCAGGTTTAGCAGTACTTACATATCGTGAAATATTCAGGTTGAAATTGTTCTTTTCAATTTCATCCATTGATACTTTACGGGAGTAGCGATCCGTTTCCTTTCTGTACTTGTATGTTTCAACAATAGACTCAATATTATTATCGCTGAGGCTATTCTGTCGCTTACCTTTTTCAAAGTGTTCGCTCGCATTGATGAAGAGTACATCTTCTTCCTTTTTACATTTT
>NZ_JAVLBN010000099.1:0-817 GCF_031581065.1 Salibacter sp. | reverse complement strand
GGTGGTCAGCTGCATTCCAAGTGCATCCATGACGGCAAGCATGGTCTTAAGGGTCGGATTACCCTGCTCGCTAAAGGATCGGTAGAGCTGCTCGCGCGACAACCCCGTCTCACGAGCAAGCTCGGTCATCCCTCGAGCTCGCGCGACGACGCCCATCGCTTTAGCAATGTAGTGAGGATCTGAGGTAGCGAACGCATCGGCTAAAAAAGCAGAGAGAGACTCTTCGCTATCGAGAGCCTCTGCCGGGTCGTAGGTTTGAATTGCTTCGGTCATAAAACCTCCAATACCCCAGTCAACCGGTAATGCATGAGCCGCAGGCTGTAGTGTTCAAACTACGCTGACGAAGTTAATTTGTCACTTGAGGGGATTGGAGCTGGCGGACGGATTCGAACCCCCGACCTGCTGATTACAAATCAGCTGCTCTACCAACTGAGCTACGCCAGCTATGCGTTACGAATGAAGAAGGTTAACTCGCTTAGGTCAATCGGGCAATTGATGAGGGCATCGGCATCAGCGATGTTTTTTATCCATGTGCTCAAAGTACGCTTTTCTATCCGAAACGACGCCTTTAAGCACCCCACTAATCTCCGCCGCCGTTAAGTCATCGCAAGGGTCTTGCGAATAACGAAATTGAACCAGACTGCGAGTGATAACCTCATCGAAGGTTACACCGTGTTCTCTGGCATAAGCGACGATGAACGCTAAATTCTCCCGCGATACCCTTACGGTCAACTTTTCTGCATCTTTAGCCATCGCCACCATCCTATCGGCTCACCGCCAACCCCTCCAGCACCAAATCGGGATAATGCGTGGCGGG
>NZ_JAVLBN010000098.1:0-915 GCF_031581065.1 Salibacter sp. | reverse complement strand
TTTGGTGGTTTGGTGGTTAAAAAACAAACTTCCTAACTCCCCAACTCCAAACCTGATATCAACTTAAACATCCAATAATTCCACAACATTATTTGAATGAATCTCGACTACTGACGCTTTCGGTCAGATTGCGAAGCATCGCAATCCTACAAATTGAACCAACGTGATGAAACATCCGAAACATTATTAGAACGCTCCTTGACTACTGACGCTTTCGGTCAGTACTGTAAGCTTGACCTTGTAGCTGTTTGGTGGGTTTGGTGGTTTGTGAGTTTGATTTTATAACGAAATACCCGGATACAGAGCGGCCGAATGGCGAAGTCGAAGTATAGGGAGTTATTGGTTTAATGTTCAATATGTCTTGAGACATAGAACTCCAGAGAGTTAGAAATGAACTTCTTTTTCTTTGTCCTTTGTCTTGACACAAAGGACGGAAAAGTCAAGTCTCATCAGAGGCGATTTTTCTCCGTCCCGCAGCAAGTGCGTGGATCTAAGTTCATCTAATCTTTGACTAAGGTCAAAGAATAAGATTCTCTAAGACCTTCACTTCGAAAACCGTAGTCGGATTGTGTGCTCCGCGCTTTGTCTTTTTCGTAGGGTGAAACCCCGCAGCGAGTGCGTGGGTCTATGACTTTTTAAGCCTCTGACACTTCGGTCATAGGCAAGAAACTCAAAGACGCGACTACGCACATCCGCTACATATCGCTGACTGATGAGACGTGTCCTACGAATTAGCGTTCTGAATAATTGTTCATTTAAGGATCGCTTCTTTTTCCTGGCTTTCATCCTAGTCTCAACCTTGACCTCGGCCTTGACCTCGACCTTAACCCTCTAGGAATTTGGTGGTTTGGTGGTTAAAAAACAAACTTCCTAACTCCCCAACTCCAAACCTGATATCAACTTAAACATCCAATA
>NZ_JAVLBN010000096.1:0-1024 GCF_031581065.1 Salibacter sp. | reverse complement strand
ATGAAACTATTCTCATAAGTTTTACCATTAATTGAGATGGGGTGCAACAATTCGTTTAGAGTCCCCTCAATTTCATTCCCAACGGGTGTTAACATTTTTTCACCACTACTTAGCGTGCTTTTTAATCTGTATATATAAGATGGTTTATCATCGTAAGGCTCAATGATGTTAATTGAGTTTCTTATTTCTATTGTTTTTTTAGTATTTGACAACAAAATTTCAAGATTACGCTCACATCCACACGATGACGAAGATGTGAAAATAGTACATGTTTCCTCATAGGCATCGCTTTTTTCGCTTTTGATCAAGTTTAAGCTAATATTATTACTAAATGAATCATTAGTAAATGTAATTAAGGCATCCAGCTTTGGGTTAACTGTTATACTGTGCAAAGCATTGTTGCTGTCATATGACTTGCAATCAACCTCTTTTGAACACGATGAGCAAGAACTCAATGAAAGAATGAATAATAAAGCAATAATATTTTGAGGTTTCATAATCAAATTTTTTATTTTACAATTAACTTTACTACTTCTGTAGAATAAGGAGTATTTATTTTTAAGATATACTGACCGGGTGATAATGATCGATTTTGCAAGTCAATCGTAGCAGATTGAGAGTTGATTTTTTCGGTAAAAAACTCCCTACCTGTTAAATCAAATAAATAAACCTCATTAATATTCTTATCCTCTTTTGCTTTAATAAAAAGCTTGTTTGATACAGGATTCGGATATATAACAATACCTTTTGATTCATCGCTACCTGTAATTGATGATACCGTAGATTTCTTACCATCACTACTACAATAAAAGTGATCTAATCCAACAGGTTCATACATACCATTTCTCACAACTCCATGATCAGTAAATGAGCCTGTATTGGAGTCGTAATAGAACGTAGCATGAGCACCAGAATTAATAACCATTGGATTCTCTCTTGATAAAGCACCGGGAACTCCAACAAATGGCCACTGGGCAGCCTGTGAAGGATATTGATACATGAAAAACTGGTGTTTTCCGGCTGA
>NZ_JAVLBN010000095.1:0-1788 GCF_031581065.1 Salibacter sp. | reverse complement strand
CTTTAAGGTATGAAATAGTTGTTTTAAAATACGACACTAATGATTTAGTGCCATTTAATGGAAACTCTCTATTAAAGATTACATCTCCGGTTTTAGCGTCACAAGAGAGTATCACACTTGTTTTATCGTAGTAAAAAGTGTAGGTGTTATAAGTTCTATGACCTGAACTCCCCATTGAAGATGAAGTAGTTCTTGTTTCAGTATCATAAAATTCAAGTGAAAAGAAGATTTCCCCATTTATAGAAGCCATATCAGCAACTCCCTTTGAGAATACCTCATATCGTTTATTCTTTTTTGAAATACCTTCAAAATCAAACGTATTAAAGTCTTTTCGGTTAAAATATTCCTGGCCATTGCGAGAGTAAAATGCTGTTACGTAACCATTATCGTAATCTTTTTTAAAAACCTTAGATTTTGTGAAATTATAATCTCCAGCGAGAAAAAAGCCATCTTCTGATGATATTATGTTTATGCCTGAATAGTCATATAACTCTTCTTCCGGAAGTGCAATCCTTGATATCATAGATCCATCATAGTCATAAAGCAACAGGTTTGTGACTTCTTTATCTTTTAAGATATTTTTATCATGGTAGGTATCTAAAATTGCAATTAAATCTTCCTTTTTATTTACTTCAATTTTATAATCATGCTTCTTTGCCTTTCTATTGCTGACACCACTTGCTAAGGGAATGAATTCAATTTTTTCTGCTACATAATCAACAACCAGGACTTCTTCAGACGATTTAGAACTCAAAAACTTTGGCTCTTTCAAAATTCTAACGAATAAATTCCCTTCATCAATTTCAACTTGCCTTAATGAAAACTTTGTTCCAACATCTAGAGATCTATTAACAAATCGATCCTCCTTTAAATCATAAGTCGTCACATTTAAATGCTTCTTTCTATGAGATAGAATAAATACTTTATCATCATTGTAAACCAACTTTATTGGAATAAAGGATCCATACAAAAAACGGTAAAACATAAACATGTAACCACTAGGCTTGTATTTAGACTTGAATGACTTTTTACTAATTGGAGTTTCGATCTGTTTTACAGGATCTTTGCCACCCTTGTATTGAAAGCCATACAAATAATACTCTCCTTCTAAGAAACCGTCATTTTCAAGTTGATTTGTCTTGTACTGACCTTTATTTTGTTTGTTGTAAAGATAAAAATGAAATATCCCGTGCTCTTCACAATCGACAACATACTCTCTTCTAAAATCAATATCTGGTTTATTGATTAGCTCTGAGTCCTGAGCAAAAACATAATGAGGTAAAATTATTAGTAAAAGAAATAGGGTTTTTAAAAAATTCATAGTGCAGTTTTAGATTTTAACAACTTTAACTGTGCCAAAATATAACTTTTTGAAAACCCTTGAAAATTTGCCAAAATCAAAAAAGTCCTTCCCGATAATTCGAGAAGGACTTCAATCTAAAAGATATTTAGAAAAACTTACATATTCCTGCGGTATTGACCTCCCACTTCAAATAATGCTTCGGTGATTTCACCAAGTGAGCAATATTTACAAGCTTCCATCAACTCTGCAAAGATGTTCTGGTTCTGAATAGCAGATTCCTGTACACGCTTGATCATTTCCTCAGATTTCGCTTTTTGACGATCTTTCAACGAATTAACCGTGTCGATTTGTGCTTCTTTTTCATCTTTAGTTGCACGGATGATCTCACCCGGAGTTACCGTTGGCGAACCTTCAGAACTCAAGAATGTGTTCACACCAATGATCGGGTAGTCGCCATTGTGCTTGAGCGTTTCGTAATAGAGCGA
>NZ_JAVLBN010000094.1:0-2006 GCF_031581065.1 Salibacter sp. | reverse complement strand
GTATGTATTCACCAATAGCTTTGATGATCATATCATCGGTCATTCGCTTTAATTCTATGGTGGAAAACTCCTTCATAATAACTTAAATCTAGCCTTAATGGTGTAAAAACACATCAAATTTAGACAATTATAAGATGATTCCAAAATGTATAATGATGATTGAATGCATCATTAACAGTTATATTTAACATTAATGATGCTTATTTACATCATATATGATTTGTTAAACGGCTATTTTAGCAGCTTTTGTGTGTTTTGTAGATTGTTTGTTTTGTGGTGGTTATTTCCCTATGCAAAAATTACTAAAGATATTTCCCAACAAGTCGTCAGATGTGATCTGCCCTGTGATCTCTCCCAGGTAGTGGAGTGACTGGCGGATATCCATCGCGATGAAGTCGCCTGTGATGCCGGTTTCGAGTCCGTTTAGGGCGTTCATCAATGAAGCATCGGCTTTGGTGAGTGCTTCGTAGTGTCGGCTGTTGGTGACCATGACATCGCTGCTGCTCACTTCCTGTGTCTCGATCAGATCCACGAGTTTATTAGAAAGCTTTTCCACATTCTGATTGTCTTTGGCCGAGATCAGGATCATGTCGTCAAAGTCTTTGTATTGTGCTCTGACCATTTCCTCGTCTTTTTGATCAATTTTGTTTCCAACCAGCAACAGTTTTGCTCCGTTGCGTGATAATGGTTCTTCCAGCTCTTTGATGACATCGCGCAGAGTAGAAGGAGTGAAGGTGTTCACGTCAAACATATACACCACAATGGCGGCTGTCTCAATTTGTTCGAGCGTTTTTTTCACACCAATTGCTTCCACTTCATCCTTTGTTTCTCGGATTCCGGCTGTGTCGATGAAACGGAAAATAACTCCGTTCAAAACAGCTTCATCTTCAATTGTGTCGCGCGTTGTTCCCTCGACTGATGATACAATGGCTCGCTCTTCTTTTAGGATTTGATTGAGTAAAGTACTCTTTCCGGCATTGGGTTTCCCGGCAATAACGACCGGAACTCCGTTTTTGAGGACATTCCCAACTTTAAACGACTCGATTAATCCCTGCGCCAGCTTGTGGACTTTCAAAATGAGATCTTTCAACTCTGACCGATCGGCAAATTCCACATCTTCTTCGCTGAAATCGAGTTCGAGTTCTATCAGACTGGCAAAATTGATCAGTTCTTCGCGGAGTTTGCCTATTTCGCTCGAAAAACCACCTCTCATCTGTTGCATGGCGAGTTTGTGGGAAGCTTCACTCTCGCTGGAAATGAGGTCGGCAACGGCTTCGGCCTGACTCAAGTCCATTTTCTTGTTCATGAAGGCTCTGAGCGTGAATTCGCCCGCATTGGCTGAACGTGCACCACGATCGAGCAACAGGTTGATGATTTTTTGACGGATAAAAGGTGATCCGTGACACGATAATTCGATTACATCTTCACCGGTATAGGAGTTTGGACCTTTGAATACCGAAACCAGGACTTCATCCACGAGAACATCATCTTCGCGAATAGTGCCAAAGTGAATAGTGTGCGAATCGACTTTATTCAGATCCTTACCCTTGAAAATAGTATTGCAAATTTCAATAGCTTTAGGGCCTGAAATGCGAATAACAGAAATGGCAGCAGGGCCTGATCCGCTCGCGAGAGCACAAATTGTATCTTCAGTGTTGCTGTGCATGATGTAATCGATTCAAATAGAAAATTCAATGTGCAAAATTGCTAAAAACTTGCGGTTCAAGCGACTTTCAGCTATGAGTTTATGGGTTGCGGTACTGGCTCTGACCGTGAGTTGCGCAAAGAAAATTGAAAAAGTCGACAATTATGAAGTGCTGGAATTGCCTGTTGATGGTCAGATCCGGGACTTGCTACCCGAGGGTGATTCCCTCTGGATCGTGGGTGGAGATCACGACTCTCCGTTTTTTCTCAATTATCATATTTCACGAGGAGAGTTTCGAATAATTGAAGTTGGAGACTTTCCTGATATTTATTCGATTTCACGAAATGGAGATGGGTTTTAC
>NZ_JAVLBN010000093.1:0-2501 GCF_031581065.1 Salibacter sp. | reverse complement strand
GGCCAACATGGCTGGGAAGAGTACGTTTTTGCGCACCGTTGCCAGTAACATGGTCCTCGGGATGTTGGGAGCGCCCGTTGTGGCGAAAGAGCTTGCATTCAAGCCCGTTCCGCTGTTTACCAGCATGCGCACAGAGGATTCACTAGCAGAGCACGAGTCGTACTTCTTTGCCGAGCTGAAACGACTCAAAGCCGTTGTGGAACAGCTCGATAAAGGGCATGAGTTGTTCATCATTCTGGATGAGATCCTCAAAGGAACCAACTCGGCCGACAAGGCGAAAGGGAGCGAGGCATTTTTGGAAAAGCTGTTGTCGTACAACTCGCGCGGAATCATCGCCACGCACGATCTCAGCCTGTGCGAACTGGAAGGAAAGCACCCGCAAAAAATCGTGAACAAGAGCTTTGAAGTAGAGTTCGTTAACGACCAGTTACAGTTCGATTACAAACTCCGTGATGGCGTTTGCCAGAACATGAATGCATCCTTCTTACTCGAAAAAATGGGGTTGGTGAATAAGATCAGCTCGTGATTTCTTTCAGTGCCCGGTAGAGGTCGAAAGTAGGCAGCCCCATCACCGTGAAGTACGAACCTTCGATCTCCTCGATGCCTATCAACCCGATCCATTCCTGGATACCATAAGCACCTGCCTTGTCAAACGGCTCATAGCGCTCAATGTAATGTTCGATTTCCGCATCTGTGAGTTTGTGAAATTTGACACTTGTAGTGGAAGAAAACGAGATCTTTTTGTCACGTGTGCGCACACAAACACCGCTCACCACTTCGTGTTCACAACCCGATAATCTTTCCAGCATTTCGCGCGCTTCAGCTTTATCAGCCGCCTTATTGAGCACTTTGTTTTGATGAATCACCGTAGTATCGGCTGTAATGAGAATCTCCTTTTCGGTCAGATCCCTGAACGCCATCGACTTTTTCACCGCCAGGTATTCTGCCACTTCATTGGCAGGCAACTCTTTGGGGAACGACTCATCGATATCGAGAGACGTCTGCTCAAAAGCGATATCCATCTTTTCCAAAAGTTCTTTTCTGCGCGGAGATCCGCTTGCCAGGATGATGTTATAGTTGTTGAACATTGCTTGTTTAGAGAAATTTGAGTTCCGCCAAAAGTATGGGAATAATGTCTTTTTGTTTAAAGTATGAATGTTAAATGTTTAGAGGTTGAGGTTAAGGTTAAGGTTGAGGTTGAGGTTGAGGTCAAGGCCGAGAGCGTTCTAATTATGCGTTTTGGTTTATTGGACACTTAAGTTGTTAATGGCCCTGTTACTTGCGTCTCGAGCTTAGTTCTGACCGATAGCGTCAGTAGGTCTAAGTTCATCTAAGTCTTGACTTACGTCAAGAGCTAAAATTTACTAAGATTTGGAGGTTTGGAGTTTGTAGGTTTGGTTATGAGTCTTTATACAAAAGTCACGCGCCTTGTCTTTGTAGAAGTAGGAGAGAAAAGGAGGTCAAGGTCAAGAAAAAAGATTGACAAAAAGCTTCCCGGCTATCGAGCGGAGTCGAGATATGGTGATTTAAAAGATTAAAGAGTTGGTTGTGTTCCTAAAAAAGTGTGTGGTATTTAGACCTGACAGGTTTCCAAAACCTGTTAGGTCTGGGAGTAATACGTTAAGTAGTAAGCAAGATTTAAAATAAACAGAAAAAATATAAACTGTAATTTTAAAACACCTTAATCGGTTATTTGTCGATTATGGTGTTAAAATATTACATGCAAAGTAAGAGTTGAAAATTTAATCTGATTAATAGTCCTGTATTAAAACATCAGTCGGAATGTGGAGTGCCGTATTGAGTTTTCTAATCATTTTCAAAGTCAGTTTTCGCTTCTTGCTGAGAATTTCACTTACCCTGCTTTTGAATCCTATTATTTCAGCGAGATCTTTCTGCTTAATTCCCAATTGCTCCATTCTGAATTTAATAGCCTCAATTGGATCAGGCATTTCAATAGGGAAGTTTTCATTTTCATACTTATCGATGAGTATGGAAAGAATTTCCAGTTCATCACCTTCCTCAGTTCCTTTTTTAGTATCAAAAATTTCCTCGAGCCTGTTTAGGGCATTTTGATAATCCTGTTCATTTCTAATAGGTGCTAAATTCATATTACTTAAGAATGACTACTTTCTAACTTTGTGGAGTAGGTTTATTCCTGATAATTCCTGGCCAATTTCATGAATTCCTTTCAAAATTTTTTCTGTTTGTTTTTCTGATGGTTTTTTATGTCCCTGTACATATTGAGAAAGCAAGGTAGCATTCATCCCTATCTTTTGAGCGAGGTATTTTGCATTTAACACTCTGTAGTACTGAAAGAATTGTTGGAAATCAATCTCAAACTTGATGTCTTCATGATTTAGCTTGATATCTTCATCGTCAAAGTATAATTCTGCAGCCTCAAAAGCATTATTCATCAATTCAGGAACATTTTCACCGGTTGTGAAAATGGGATAGTCATTAGAAAATGCTGAAAAACCGGTATCAGTTTTTTCAACTGTCAT
>NZ_JAVLBN010000092.1:0-3112 GCF_031581065.1 Salibacter sp. | reverse complement strand
CTTTTTAAAGCGCTTTTTACGCTTTTTGTTCCAGCGAGATTTTTTTCGCGGATTGTAACGGTATTGCTGATTGCTATACCCTTTTTTCTTCATTCGCTTGTTGATGGCCTTTCGCGCATTAAAAACCCTGTCACTAGAATAGTGAATACGGTCAGAGCACGAGGATGAGCCAACTGCAATCATCAGCGCCATGAGAAGTAGCATGAAAAACTGCTTAATCCTGTAGAGTCTCATTCGATCCATGTAAATCGTGGTGCTTGGAAAGTAGCGAAACTAAGGTTTTTTTATGAAGTAAATCAACTCAAATATTGAAATCCAGCAAAATAGTTTCCAACAATTTTGCTCAATTGTTGAAAGGAATAAAACCGCTAAAATTCACTAGTTACCAAAATTTTATTTCGTCTATTTCTTTTCGTTTTCTCTCTGAATTTTCCTGTTTAGCCAGATCTTCAGGCAATTGATCGCTTTCGCCTTTATACCCTACAGTAAACATAGCGACAGGTTCATAATTATCATCCAAATCTAAGTATTCAGCGATTTTATCTGGGGAAAACCCGGCCATTTGGTGAATGTACAAATCCATACTCGTTGCCTGAATCGCCATATTCGCCATAGCCATGCCAACATCGTGCCATGCGTGTTTATTCGGTTTGCCATTTCTGTCAAACGTTTTCTTAGCCAAACTAACACCTAATACCGGAGCAGTTTTAACCCACGTTTTATTGCCATCAGCTAAAGCTTCAAACAATCCATCGTAATGGTCAGATCCCTTTTCGACAATAGCGAACTTCCAGGGCTGTTCATTGAAGCAGGAAGCCGCCCAGCGCGCAGCATCCAACAATTCATTTAACTGTTGCTCAGAAACTTTTTTATCACTAAAAGCTCTTATACTTCTTCGGTTCTTTATCTCTTTAATCATTTCTGTACTTTTGATTAGCTACATTATAACAAATTGATTTGAATGAAAAAAGTTGTACTAATACTTAACATTATCCTAATTGTAATACTGGTGATGTTTAGCGTTCAAAACGCCTCATCCGTTACCGTGAAGTTTGCCACATGGAAGATCGATGTATCGCTCGCGCTGTTGATGATCCTCTGTGTTATTGCCGGAGCCGTGATCACCATGATCTTCAACTTTATTAGCACATTCACAAAAAACAACAAGGAAGCAAACTCAAAAAGTGCTAAAAAAAGGTACGAAGAGAAGGAAAATGAAAAAAGTGAGTGAGTTAAAAGAGAAGGAATTTTATTTATTGAACAACGATTATACTTCGCCAAAACTCTATTTATTTTGTAGTTTTGGCGAAATATAACCAGGTAAATGACTAAAATAGTTGGCAGAATCGAAGAGCAAACTATACTCAAAGAGTCCCTCAATAATGATAAATCAGAACTAATAGCTCTTTACGGCCGAAGAAGGATTGGGAAAACTTTCTTAATTCGTGAGTTCTTTAAGTCCAGTATAGTTTTTGAAGTTACGGGGTTATTTGACGGTAAAATGAGTGACCAACTCGAAAACTTTACCAAAGAGCTTAAAAAGAGAAAGAAAAAATCTAATATCGATTTACCACATTCATGGCTTGATGCATTCACAAAACTGGAAGAGTATATTGATACTCTGAAAGGTGAGAGTAAGAAAGTAATATTCATTGATGAATTTCCCTGGATTGCAACAGCTAAATCAAAATTTCTAACAGCTTTTGAAAATTTCTGGAATACATACTGCACAAAGAGGGATGACTTAATCGTTGTTATTTGTGGTTCGGCTGCATCTTATATGGTTCAGAAAATTATCAATAATAAAGGTGGGCTTCATAATAGAATTTCTCGAAAAATAAGATTGTTACCATTTAATCTGCGTGAAACAGAATTATATTTAACAAAAAATGGTCTGTCCTACACAAGATATGATATAATTCAAATTTATATGGCTCTGGGTGGTGTGCCCCATTACCTGGAAAAGCTACAAAAAGGATTAAGTGTTTCGCAGAACATAGATAATCTATGTTTTAGCAAAGATGGTGTCCTAAATGATGAGTTTAATAAATTATATGTTTCGTTATTTGATGACTCTGAACGTCACATGAAGATTATTAAAACTTTAGCACGTTCGAACAAAGGTTTTACCAGAAATGAACTCATTGATAAAAGTGGAATTCCATCAGGTGGAGACTTCTCTCTCAAACTAGAGGAGTTAATAGAATCTGGGTTTTTGACAGAATACCCTTATTATCAGAATAAGAAACAGCTTACTCACTATCGTTTGTCAGATGAATACTCCAAATTCTATCTAAAATTCATAAATAACAATAAGAATGAAGGAAAAGGAACATGGCAAAGATTGCGAACATCACAGTCCTATGCTTCGTGGTCAGGCTTTGTTTTTGAAACGTTGTGTCTAAAGCATATTTATCAAATAAAGAAATCACTTAGGATTGATGCAGTATTCTCAACCAGTAGCAGCTGGTTCAATGAAAATGCACAAGTTGATCTATTGATTGACAGAGATGATAATGTCATTAATTTATGTGAAATGAAGTTTCACAATGCCCCTTATACAATTGACAAACAGTACTATTTAAGTTTGAAGAATAAACTTTCCGAATTACAAAAAGAGACAGGAAACAGAAAAAATATTTTTATAACAATGGTTACCACTTATGGAATTAATGAAAATAAATACAGTAAAGAATTAGTTCAAAATGAACTAGATATGGATAGTTTATTTACTGAATAAAAAAATCATACTCCGCCAAAACTGCTTAAAAAATCAAGTTTTGGCGACTTATAGAGTCAGAAATTGCTTATAAAAAAGCTCAAATCCGTGAAAGTCAAAAAAGTAGCGGAGTTTTTGAAAGAGAGCGAGTGAGAGTGAAGAAATCAGAGGAGTGGTTCGCTCTCGCTCTTACACTCACTCTGATTTTGTACCCGGGGCGGGACTTGAACCCGCACGGCCATTACTGGCCACAGGATTTTAAGTCCTGCGTGTCTACCAATTCCACCACCCGGGCAGAGATTTCATCTCAAAAATAAAAAACCCTCTCGGTGAGAGGGAAAAAAATAGAGCGAAAGACGGGATTCGAACCCGCGACCCTCACCTTGGCAAGGT
>NZ_JAVLBN010000091.1:0-3148 GCF_031581065.1 Salibacter sp. | reverse complement strand
CATGAAGAAGTGAAGGGCCATTAAGTTATGATGTTACTTCTGCTGGTATCACAAAGGTCGCGAAGTAGACGCAATGGTCTCGAAGATTGAAGAATCACTTTGTGTGCGCTGTGAATTCTCAGAGCCCTTTGTGACCTGAGAAAGTTTTTGATAGCCCAAACATCAGTGCCGTAGGCACGAATTCACATAACTCTGGGCTTCAGCCCAGAGCAAAGTGCATGAGAGCCACCAACGAGTGCTGTAAGCACGGGCCACAGAAAAGTAAATAAACATCAGGCTTTTTAGATGTGAACCGTACCTACGGTACTCAAATCCTAATTATGAAACTTATGCTCCGGGTTAGCCCGGCTGCCGAGCGAAGTCGAGGCATGAGGGAGTTTGGAGTTGACAGATTTGCTAAAAGGTTTAAGGTCGAGGTCAAGGACGAGGAAGTCCTAACTTTACTTTTGACTTCATTGAATTTCTAAGCTGTTAAAGGTTTGGAGGTTGGATAGTTTGGAGGTTTGAATGTATAGATTCAAAATCCCCAGCTGCCGCGCGATTTCATCGCGTGGATGATTTTCATTGCTTTTTTCCAAAAAATTTTACCACCGTAAAAAGATTACGGTGTGGGCCGGTACGTTTGTCTCAACTTCAAAATTAAAAGGAGATGAGACAAGTAAAAAGTACAATTCAAAATTGGTTTCGGTCAGAGCCGGTTCAGCAATCTATCGTGTTCAAAGGCGCACTCTGTGGCATCAAACTTTACGATTTACCGATTATTTACCATCACTTGCGCGAAGGTGTGGATCTCACTTTGCGTATGGAGCACAACAATTCTATCGCGGCATATTTCAAAAACTTCAAGATAGGATACATTCCGTTTGGTGATCATCGCACAGTAAAGGCTATGCTGGAGCGTGGCTTTTCAGTTTCGTGTCGTGTCTCTCGTGTTGTGCGCGAAAAGTATCTGCCAACTCAATCTTTAGAAATCCAAATAACAGCATAATCATGAAACGTAACGAGATTAAAAAACACCTGAATAAATTCGATCGTCCGGTTCATGTTTCTACAGAGAGCTGGCTCAACTTTAAGTTGTGGGCATTTGAGGCCTGGAAAAGTCACACGATGTGCCAGCACTGGATGTACAGAATCGAGATTGAGAGTTCTACGCAATACGAGATGTTGTGCCAAAACGATGAGTTGATCATTCCGTCAAAATGGTTAAAGGTGAAGCAGAACAATCAGCTCGATAACGAACTCAATCGACTTCACCAGCATGCCCTGGATGCATACCGAAATGAAGATTTTGAGGTGTGCCTGGATCTTGTTCGTAAGGGAAAGTTGTTGAATGGTACTGATTTGCGTTTCAACGAGCTGGCAATGGATTGTGCTGCAGAGCTATCGGATTGGGAATTGGCAGCTACGGAGGCGAATTGCGCTCTGACCGTGAACCCTGCAAATGCAAGAATTTTTGGTAAACGCGGTAGGTATTACCGAGAGCTGGGAGATTTTGAACAATCGGCTCACGATTTTGAGGTTTCGTTGGCGCTGAACCCTAATCAGGAGGCGATCAGGTTTGAGTTGGCTGATGTTTATTTCGCTGAAAAGCGCTACAATGAGGCGTTTGAGAAGGTGAACGAGTGCTTGCGGTGTGGAGTTGAGACTGAGGCGGAGCTGGTTCTGACCGCGAGAATTGCAGAGAAATTGAAAAACTACAAAACGGCTAATGAGTTGTATTTCAGAGCTTATTTGAAAAATTCATTCAATCCGCAAGTGGTGAAAGGGCTAACGAAAACGGCTAAATTGCTGCGCCAGGAACGTAATTACAGGCGTGCTTCGTAGAGCATTTGCGCCATTTGACGGGCATCTGGTGTTGAGCCCAGGTTTTGTTCAAACTGGTAGAGTTGTGTTAGATAGGTGTTTTCATCGAGTAGCTCGGGCGTGATTTGCATATCGAGGAGTGAGTCTTTGAGCGGACTCTCACGCACGATGTGTGCGGTGAATTGCTTTTTTTCAAAGTGGTACTCGGCCATGAGGAAAAAGCCGGGAATGGATCCCGGGATCAAAAACACAACGGTACTTTTGGTGAATGTTTTCGTGTATGGCTCAATGTAGCCCAGCGTGTAAAATGGGTTTAGTCGTTGTATGTGCGGTATTTTTTTATCGGTCAGAGCCCGTTCCAATTCGTGCATTTTGGCGTTGATCTTGCTGGCTGGAAATTTCAATTTATCGAGTTCTGACAATGGTCGCCATACATTTTGATGGTTGAGATATTCCATCTCGCCCAGTCTCAGTTTGTAGTCAAATTCTGTGGAATTATCGAGGATGTAGCCCGGGTAATAGTAGGTGAAACCGTGTTTTTTGGCAAATTCCACTTCAGCAATCATTGTGAAAGTTCCCAAACTGTACTGGCTGTAATCGTTGTCGTAAATACCGATGAGGCTGGCTACGCTTTCTTCTCCCAAATCGAACAACGAGTAGGCGATGAGTTTTTCGCCATCGTAAACTTCAACTTCCCAGGTATTGAAAATAGTGTTGGTGTGACCGGGCATGAGGAATTGATCGAGGTCCTCGAACAGGAATCCTTTAAAACGTTTTTTGTGATGGCGATAGAGGTCTTCTTTTTGTTTGGTCAAACTGGATCGCCTGATGACCACTTCAAAATTACGTACTACGCGGTTGCGAATTTTCCTGAAGTTACGTTTTGATTTGTACTCATTGAGCGGCAGCCTGATATTGACAATAGACTGCACCTTCTCATCAAGGCATATCACCTCAGAGTGGTGGAGCAACAGGCTATTGCGAAACCAGCCACGCGAGAGATAGAAATCGAGATCACTCCCCGAAAGGGTTTTAGGAATATAAAACTGTACTAACACTACTTCTCAAATATAGACTTTTTAGTGGGGATTCAAAATGAGAGTGGGAAAGACTGTGGGAGTGTGATGCTAATTTAAACCAGCTTTAAAAAATAAATAATTAACCCTCGTTCACTTATCAAGTGTAATTGTTACTTTCATTTTTAGAGATAAGCTTTAGAATACCTGATTAGCTTTTGGATCTGACTGCTAATGTTTACTTATTCTTCAAATAAATATGCCTGATGTTGTTTTTGCCGGTTTCTTGTTCCTGGAATTCAAATTCACCGGTGCTTTTGATCAACGGG
>NZ_JAVLBN010000090.1:0-3376 GCF_031581065.1 Salibacter sp. | reverse complement strand
GTACAACCTGCCACATGGGACCAGGTCTTGGCGGACAGATGTACCAAAAATTCGGACTGGTTGAAGGTCCGTACTGGGAGTACACAGGATCTGAACATAAAGATGAAGGACGTTTTGATGCAACCGGAAATGAAGGTGATAAGTACTTCTTCAAAGTTCCTGCATTGCGCAACGTTCACAAAACGGCTCCTTATTTCCACGATGGTAGCGTAGCTGATCTCGATGAAGCAATTAAGATCATGGGAAAAACACAGCTTGGCAAAGATTTAACGGATGAGCAGGTAGCCAGCATTTCAACTTTCCTCAAATCGTTGACTGGTAAAATTCCTGAGCACGCGTTACAGTCAGAACCAGCAACCGCATCAATGTAAGCACAATCCAACTTTTCAATACATTTAAGCGCCTGTTCCCCATTGAGCAGGCGCTTTTTTTTTACCAAAAACTCTGCCTTTTTGTCTGTAGATTTACGAACCGACTGACTTTTTTACCGTTTCCATCACTGTAAATTCGATTGGTCTCGTATTTGACACTATCAGGCAAAAAAGAAAAAATGAATTTCAATAACTTTACAATAAAAGCACAGGAAGCTGTACAACAGGCACAGCAAATGGCTCAGGGCAATGGTCAGCAGGCTGTTGAAACAGGTCATTTGCTCAAAGCTATGCTCGATGTTGACGAAAACGTAATCCCGTTTTTGCTCAAGAAAAGTGCAGTCAATGAAGATACCTTCAGCAAAGCGATAGACAAGGTTGTAGAATCATATCCCAAAGTTGAAGGCGGCAACCTTTATCTCAGTCAGAACGCTGGAAAAGCTCTAAACAAAGCTTCAGATCTCGCGAAGAAAAACGGTGACGAATACGTTTCGCTGGAACACGTATTCCTCGGGCTACTCAACGGATCTGACCAGGTTGCTTCAATGATGAAAGACAGTGGATTGAAATCTGCTGATGTTGAAAAAGCGATTAACGAACTTAGAAAAGGAGAAAAAGTGAAAAGTCAGAGTGCTGAAGAAACATACAATGCATTGAATAAATACGCTATTCACCTGAATGAGCGTGCTAAAAACGGAAAATTGGATCCCGTAATCGGGCGCGATGAAGAAATTAGACGTGTTCTTCAAATTTTATCCAGGAGAACAAAAAACAACCCCATTTTAATCGGTGAGCCGGGGGTTGGTAAAACGGCTATTGCTGAAGGAATCGCGCACCGTATTGTGAATGGTGACGTACCTGAAAACCTCAAGTCGAAAGAGATTTTCTCACTTGATATGGGAGCGCTCGTAGCCGGGGCCAAGTATAAAGGCGAGTTTGAGGAGCGACTCAAAGCTGTGGTAAAAGAAGTGACCAAGAGCGATGGAAATATCGTGTTGTTCATCGATGAAATCCACACTTTGGTCGGAGCCGGAGGAGGCGAGGGCGCAATGGATGCAGCGAACATCCTGAAACCCGCATTAGCACGTGGTGAGCTCCGTGCAATAGGAGCAACAACTTTAGGAGAGTATCAAAAGTACTTTGAGAAAGATAAAGCACTCGAGAGACGATTCCAAACCATTATAGTTGATGAGCCTAATACTGAAGATGCTATTTCCATCTTGCGTGGTATCAAAGAAAAATATGAAACGCACCACAAGGTGAGAATCAAAGACGAGGCGATTATCTCGGCTGTTGAGTTGAGTGAACGCTACATTACAGATCGTTTCTTACCGGATAAAGCGATCGACTTAATCGATGAGGCTTCATCAAAGATGCGTATGGAAATCAACTCCATGCCGGCTGAACTCGATGAGGTTGAACGTAAAATTCGCCAGCTCGAAATTGAACGCGAGGCAATTAAGCGCGAAAAAGATGATAAGAAGCTCGAAAAATTATCGAAAGATATTTCTGAGTTGAGCGAAGAACGCAATTCTCTAAAAGCTCAATGGGAGAGTGAAAAAGAAGTGATCGAAGGCTTGCAAAAAGTCAAAGAGGACATTGAAAAATTCAAGCTCGAAGCAAATCGGGCAGAGCGTGAAGGTGACTTTGGTAAAGTGGCCGAGTTGCGCTACGGTAAAATCAATGAACTCCAGGAGCAGTTGAAAGAGTACGAATCTAAAGTAGCAGATTTACGCGAAAAAGGATCGGCTCTGATCAAAGAGGAAGTTGATGCTGAGGATATTGCAGAGGTTGTTTCAAAATGGTCTGGAGTGCCGGTGAGCAAAATGCTGCAGAGCGAACGCGAAAAATTGCTCCATCTCGAAGATGAATTGCACAAGCGTGTAATCGGTCAGGAGGAAGCGATTGAAGCTGTTTCTGATGCGGTTCGCAGGTCGCGATCAGGGTTGCAGGATGAGGACAGACCAATTGGATCGTTCCTGTTTCTGGGTACGACTGGTGTTGGTAAAACCGAGCTGGCAAAAGCACTTGCCGAGTTTTTGTTCGACACAGAAAATGCGATTACACGAATCGATATGAGTGAGTATCAGGAGCGTCATGCTGTATCGAGGTTGGTTGGAGCGCCTCCGGGATATGTCGGCTATGATGAGGGAGGTCAGCTCACTGAGGCTGTCCGCAGGAAACCGTACTCGGTTGTGTTGCTCGATGAAATTGAAAAAGCACATCCTGATGTGTTCAACATCTTGCTGCAGGTACTTGATGATGGCCGATTGACTGATAACAAAGGTCGTGTGGCAAACTTCAAGAACACGATTATTATCATGACATCGAACCTCGGTTCTGACATTATCAAGCAGAGTTTTGAAAAGCTCAATGATACGAATGAGGAAGAACTATTTGAACAAACAAAGAATGAGTTGTTGGCTTATGTTCGTCAGAACCTGAAGCCCGAATTCCTCAACAGGATTGATGAGAACATCATGTTTACACCGCTCAGCAAAAGCGATGTGCTCGATATTGTGAAGCTTCAATTTGCTCACATTCAGAACCGGGTGAAAAAGCAGGATATCAGCATCTCCGCAACTGATGAGGTATTGGAGAAACTCGCCAACCGCGGATTTGATCCACAGTTTGGTGCCCGACCCATCAAGCGATTGATGCAAAAGGAAATACTGAATACGCTCTCAAAAGAGATATTGGCCAACAGAATTCAGGCAGGAGATACAGCTGTGCTCGATGAATTTGACGACCGATTTGTATTCAGGAAACCCATCGAGAAAGATCAAATTTCAACAGAAGAAGAATAAGAGAAAGGGAGTGCATCAAAGCTATTAGGTTTTGGTGTACTCCTATTTATTTCTGGGCTGAAAAGCTTCCTTAAGCTAGATCCTCAACTTCAATATACCACAGAGTAATTCTCAGTGTTTCACTGACTTCTTGAAGATTAGATATAAGTGCCGTTAGGCACGATAGACATTTATCTCCGGGTGGTAACCCGGAGCATA
>NZ_JAVLBN010000008.1:0-73575 GCF_031581065.1 Salibacter sp. | reverse complement strand
AACATCACTATTGGTGACACTTCCCTTTCAGAACTCTTGACGCTCGAGTTTCCAACAGTCATAACACCAAATGGAGACGGCATCAACGATTACTTTGAGTTAAAGGGCAACAGTGACCTGGCCTACTGCGCAGAAGTGCAAATTTTCAACCGCTGGGGAAATCTCATTTTTGAAGGAACAGCAAATGAAATCCGCTGGGATGGAAAAAGCTTTTCAGGAGAAGAAGTCCCACCGGGAACTTACTACTTCACAGCAACAGTAGGAAATCAACAAAAAAGGGGTAGTATAACTGTTTTGAAGTAATTATCGCAAAGCAGACACTTCACCGGTATTCAGTTTGATCAATTTTTTAAACGCTGCGTCACCATCCTCAAACTGTTTGGGATCAAAAGGAACCTCAAAATATTTTGTCAAAATACGGTTGATGTGACGTCTGTATCCTATGTCAAAAAACTTAGAAGCATTATCCAGTTCATCAGCACTTTTTGATTTCACGTAAATAGAGCCGTAATCATCGGGTTTGAGGTTTAGGCAGTTTAGGTCCGTATCGTAAATCTCGATTTCTCCGTCATTGAGTAACCGGTAAAAATCTCCGTCAAAAACCCGGAAAGTCGTTTGATCCAGGCCGTTGATAATATTCAGACACCCTTTAACGGTAACGGATTTTATTGAATCTACCGAATATGTTTCTGTCTCTTTTGGCGGAAAAGACTGCGTGTATTGTACATCATTTTCACTGATGAGAACAAAACCATTGAGTTCATCTCCATTTTCAACAACGAGTTGGCCATTATACCAACCCGATATTTTCTGCTCTTCAGTTGAAGAGCTGTACATGTATGGATAATACATGAAAAACGTATTACAATTTTGAGCACCGAGTTTTCCAAATCCTAAAACAACCAAACTGATCAATAAGAATAACTGCTTCATCATAAAACATAAATTTGTCCTTTAAAAATACGAGGTTTTTGAAAAGAAGTCAAGTTGATATTGATGAGCGGCAGGATTTTGCTTTAAAACTCCAAAAATTTGCTGCCGGTCATGAGCATTATTGCTGCCTGGATTCAAATAGTCAGGCAGCGTACACTTATCCTGATGAAACGCGGTTTGGTCACATTATCGCTTTTGAATCGATAGACTTCATCCAGCCAAAAAGTGATGCTTTTGCGGCTCTTAAAGAGTATCGAAATAAACATTCAGATTGGCTTTTTGGTCACTTCAGCTATGACCTCAAAAACGAAGTAGAAAAGCTATCGTCAGATAATCCTCCTTCTTCGGGATTTCCTGAATTGTTTTTTTTCAGACCCAAATGGCTTTTCATTTGCGAAGAAGGGCACTGGCGAGCTGAGGTTTTTGAAGAGCATTTGTCAGAGCTCGATCAGCTATTGAGAGATATCGAATCCGTAGATGTCATGCCAAAGATATTTCCCGATGTTGATTTTGAGCCACAAATTACACATGCGCAGTACATAAAAAGGGTGATGAGACTCAAACATCATATTCAAATTGGGGATATTTACGAAGCTAACTTTTGCCAGAGTTTCGTTTCTCAAAATACTGAAATTGAGCTATCTTCAACTTTCCAGAGACTGCAAAAAATCTCACCAACTCCATTTGCGGCACTTTATGGAGTTAGTGGACAACACCTTATATGTGCCAGTCCGGAGCGGTTCATCGCAAAGCGAAAAAGCACACTCATCTCGCAACCGATCAAGGGGACAGCTAAACGTGGCTCTGACCGTGATGAAGATGAAAAAATAAAAGAGGTATTGCGATCAGATCCCAAGGAGCAATCTGAAAATGTGATGATCGTAGATCTCGTACGGAACGATTTGTCGCGGACTGCAGAAAAAGGCTCTGTACGAGTGGATGAGCTTTTTGGAGTTTATTCTTTTGAAACAGTTCATCAACTTATTTCAACGGTGAAAAGTGAGTTGCGCGATAATGTTGATTTTGTCGATGCACTCAAGTTAGCCTTCCCGATGGGCAGCATGACGGGAGCTCCAAAAGTGAAAGCTATGCAGTTGATCGAAGAACACGAGTCGTTTAAACGAGGTTTGTATTCAGGGAGTGTTGGTTATTTTGATCCACAGGGAAATGCAGATTTTAATGTGGTAATCAGGTCTATTTTGTACAACGCCCCCGAAAAAACTGTTTCCTTTGCTGTAGGTGGTGCCATAACATCACTCTGTGATCCTGAAAAAGAATACGAGGAGAGTCTGCTCAAGGCTCAGGGAATGATTAAAGCACTGAAAAATGGCTGAAAAACTACTCGCTGAAGCGTTTTTAGAATATATCAATGAAGAAAAATTATTCACTCGCAACAATAAACTGTTGGTTGGTGTGAGTGGCGGAATTGATAGTGTTACGCTGTGCGAGTTGCTGCACAGATCCAATATTTCATTTGCTATAGCACACTGTAATTTTGGGTTACGAGGAGGCGAAAGCGATGCTGATGATATTTTTGTTCAGTCCTTAGCTGATAATTACGGAGTTTTACATTTCAGGAAATACTTTGAAACGAAAAAGTATGCTGAAGAAAACGGAGTTTCCATCCAAATGGCGGCTCGTGATTTGCGTTACGAATGGTTTGAAGAAATCAGGTCGAAAGAGCAATTCGACTTTATTGCTGTTGCCACGAATTTGAACGATGATTTGGAAACGATGCTCATCAACTTCACTCGCGGAACGGGGATTAAGGGTCTGACCGGAATAAAACCCAGGAATGGGAAAGTAGTGAGGCCCTTGCTGTTTGCCTATCGCGATCAAATTGAGACGTTTGCCAGGCAGGAAGAAATTAACTGGCGTGAAGATTCTTCAAACCAGAGCACAAAGTACCTGCGAAATGACATCAGGCACAATGTTGTTCCGGTACTAAAAAGAGCTAACCCGTCATTGGAAAACACTTTTCGCGAGAATGTGATTCACTTTAAGCAGGCTGAGGAGTTCATTCAGAACCGAATGGCCGATATCTATGAGCAAATTATCGAACAGCAAAAAGACGGTGTGGCGCTAGACAAAGCGTTTATCGTGAATGATCCTGATGGCCGGTTTATCCTCTTTAGAATTTTGCATCGGTATGCTTTTCATCGCGATCAAACGAATCAAATTTTTGAGCTACTCAATCAGCAGCCCGGCAAGCAGTTTTTCAGCAGTGCTTATGTGCTCACGATAGATAGAGAAAAGATTTTCATTCAACCCAGAGAGAAAGAAGGTCACGTTCAGAACCACCTTGAGCCTGCTGATATGGAAATATCGCGCCCGGTTCCACTCCGCACAAAGGTTCTGACCATGGATGAATTCACAATGGATAAAAGTGTCGATGTAGCTTGCCTCGACTTCGAAAAGCTGAGCTTTCCGCTTACCGTGAGAACGTGGCAGAAGGGCGATTCATTTGTTCCACTTGGGATGAAGGGAAACAAAAAAGTATCTGATTTACTGGTCGATGAAAAAATTCCGCTCAACCAAAAGCAACATGTATCTGTTGTGGTTAGCGGAGATGAAATTGTGTGGGTTGTTGGAATTCGCATCTCTGATAAAGTGAAAGTAAACGAGGAAACGCAAAAGGTTTTCCTGATGGAGTTGATTAGTTAGTTGCTCTTAAACTAGTACTTTGGCAATTATGAAACCCGGTAAAAAACGACAGGCAGATTTCTTTTTTCTGATTTTGGCGGCTCTGTTTGTAGCGGCTCTCGTTACAACCAACCTTATCGCCAATAAGTTTGTCACGGTAGATTTGGGCTTTAATGTCTTCAAAATATCAGCCGGAGTTTTGCCGTATCCTGCAACTTTTCTCATCACTGATATTCTCAGCGAGATCTACGGGAAAAAGAAAACACAAGCTGTTGTATTTTCAGGCTTTTTCGCCTCAATTTTTGTTTTGGGCATTTTGTGGTTGGGGAATCAGTTCCCCTCAATTGCTGGTTCTCCTGTAAATGATGAACAATACGCAACAGTATTTTCAAATAGTTGGAGAGTCATCCTCTCGTCAATGATTGCCTATTTAGCAGCACAATTTGTCGATGTTCGCATTTATCACTTTTGGAAAAAACTCACAAACGGTCGTTTTTTGTGGTTGCGGAACAACGGCTCCACGATAGTTTCTCAACTCACTGATACAACACTTGTTGTCCTTGTGCTTTTTGTGGGTGTAAAGTCTTTTGACAATATCTTTTTGCTGATTCTCGATGGCTGGTTTTTCAAAGTCATTATGGCTGCACTCGATACGCCATTACTCTATGCAGCAGTGTATTTTATCCAGCGCCAATTTGGCCTTGAGCGCAATCAGGAGATACTGGATTAGGGGCTTTCAGTTAAAATGCAGTTAAGCTGACAAATTGATATAGTGAATTCGTTACATTTGAAGTTTTCAAATTGAAATTGATATGCTTAATAAACTGTCAGCTAGTGTGGTTCAGCGCGTTTTAGTGCTTTTATTTGCAATCTCTGCGAGTATTACTCAGGCTCAAATTATGGATCCTGTAGAGTGGTCTTTTCGGTCAGAGCCGGTTGGTAATGGCGAGTTCGATCTCTATTTCGAGTCAACCATCGATGAGGGGTGGCATCTTTACGGGAATGATATTCCTGAAGGTGGTCCAATACCAACAACTTTTATGTTTGAAGAAAGCAGTGGATATGAACTCGTGGGAGACCTGGTTGAGCCATCGAACAAGATTGTCAAAGACGATCCTGTCTTCATGATGGAGTTGACTTATTTTGAAGAAAAAGCAGTTTTTAAACACCGTGTTAAACTGAAAGAAAAGACAGCAAACATCAAAGGAGAATTGGAGTTCATGGTTTGTGATGAAGCTCGGTGTTTGCCTCCAGAGCTCGTTTCATTTGACTTTGATTTGAAGAAAGGCGATTCGCCCGCGAGCAAAGCAGCTAACCAGGCGAAGCAAAAACAGCCTGAAAAAGAAACGGATGACGAAGGATCTGACAGTAATGATGACGGAATTTTAAAACCCATTACCTGGGAATGGGAAATGAAATCGCTGGGTGATAATGAGTTTGAGTTGATCGCTCATGCTAAAATCAAAGAGAACTGGCACCTTTACACGATGGACTTGCCTGAAGGTGATGGCCCGGTAGCTACAGAATTCACTATTCTCGATTCCAATGCTGTTGAGCTGATTGGTGAGCCACAGCAAATTGGTGAAAAAGTCAACGAGTATGATCCTAACTTCATGATGGATCTTTCCTTTTTCAAGAAGGAAGCAACAATCAAGCAGCGAGTGAAATTATTGAAGGAAAAAGCTGATGTTAGAGCCGAGGTTTACTTCATGACTTGCGATGATAAACGATGTTTACCACCTGAAGGAATCGTGAATAAGTTTACACTCGAAGCAACTGCTGAGGTTGAGGAATCTGGTAAAGCGGAAACTTCTTCCGGTTCTGAGGAAAAAGATAAAAGAGGAGAGAAAGAAAAAGATGGCTCGTTATGGGGTATTTTCTTTTTGAGTTTCCTGGGGGGATTTGCAGCTCTGTTAACGCCATGCGTTTTTCCAATGATTCCCATGACAGTAAGCTTTTTCACCAAGCAGAGTAAAACAAGAGCAAAAGGGATTACGAATGCTATTATCTATGCATTATTCATTATTGCCGTTTACACAATTCTTGGTTTTTTAATTACCTGGATATTTGGGGCTGATGCTCTCAATGCTATGTCAACCAATGAGTGGTTCAACCTGATTTTCTTTTTGCTTCTCATAATATTCGCTGTTTCGTTCCTTGGAGCATTTGAAATTACGCTTCCATCATCCTGGGTAAATAAAGCTGATCAAGCTTCAGATCGTGGTGGATTGTTGGGTATATTTTTCATGGCACTGACACTTTCATTGGTTAGTTTTTCCTGTACAGGACCAATTATTGGGACTCTGTTAGTTGACGCAGCTGTTTATGGTGGTGTTAGTGGCCCGCTAGTTGGAATGTTTGGCTTTTCACTTGCGCTTGCTCTACCATTTGCCTTGTTTGCTGCATTTCCGGGCTGGTTAAACTCCATGCCAAAATCTGGTGGGTGGTTGAACTCTGTGAAAGTTGTTCTCGGCTTTTTGGAATTAGGTTTAGCCTTTAAGTTTTTATCAAATGCAGATCTCGTTTTACAATTAGGTATCATAACAAGAGAAGTTTTTATCGCAATTTGGATTGGTGTTTCAACGATGCTCACTCTCTATTTGCTCGGTTTTATCAGATTACCACATGATTCACCAATTGAAAAATTATCAGTTGGAAGAACCTTACTTGGAACGCTGTTTTTAATGTTTACGATTTACTTAATTCCCGGTATGTGGGGAGCGCCATTGAAACTCATCAGTGGATTTCCGCCACCGCAATTCTACAGTGAATCGCCTGAGGGAGTTGGTAAGGAGAGTACAGTAATGCAATCCGTTTCTGATAATGGCGCTATTCCAGAAGGTGCTGATCCAGAGCATTGCCCTCACAACCTCAATTGCTTCCACGACTATGAAACCGGAATGGAGTATGCACAGGAAGTAGGAAAGCCGGTTATGCTTGATTTTACAGGTTGGGCATGTGTGAATTGCAGGAAAATGGAAGAGCAGGTTTGGTCAGATCCAAGAGTGCTCGACCGCTTGAGAAATGATTTTGTCTTGATTTCGCTCTACGTTGATGAGCGTAAAGAACTTCCTGAGGAAGAGCGTTACACTTCAGAAACGACTGGTAAAAAAGTACGAACTGTGGGGAATAAGTGGAGCGATTTCCAGGCCTCAAGGTTTGGCACAAACTCTCAACCATACTATGTTGTGATAGATCATGAAGGCAATCAGTTGATTGAGTCGGCAGCTTATGATCCTGATATTGAGAAATACATCAATTGGCTGGATAAAGGGAAGAAGACTTTTGAGGCTGAAGGTGTTAAAAAATGAAAACATCTTTAAAATTCAGTGGTTTAGGAAAGGCAATGGTTTTTATCGTTGCCTTTTTTTATAAAGTTTGTATTTTAAGAAGCAAATTGAAATAAATGGATTTACTGGAAACAAAAGGAAAATTAGTTAAAGAAGCTATAAAGGAACTCAATGAGTTACATGAAGGGCTCGTTCAAACTGCAGAAATGAAGATGCACTCCGGTGCAATTGATGATGAATCCATCATGCAGGGTTCTTTCGGTAGCGGAGACAGTGGAATGGAAGATATGTCCAAAGAAACCGCTGCGCTCAAAATGCAGGAAGCTGATCAGGTGAAAGAAGATATCAAGGTATACGAACAATATAAGTTTGAAAAGCCACACGAAGTTATTGAGCCGCTCGCTTTAGTGAAAACGAACAAAGGAAACTTCTTCATCACTAAACGCCCGCTGAATAAGATTAAAGTAGATGGTGAATTGTTTTTTATGATTGCTCCCACAGCCCCAATATATGGAGCTATGGAAGGCAAGAAAAAAGGTGATTCATTCAGCTTTAACGGAAATGAATTCAAAATAGAGGAGCTCGCTTAGTTTTTTACGAGCTCCATTTCATCGATTAATCTGTTTGCACCGGCATACTTGTCAACTACAAAAAGCACGTAGCGAATATCGACCATGATGTTTCGGCAAATTTTTGGATCGTACATAATATCGCTCATGGTACTTTCCCAGGTTCTGTCAAAGTTGAGTCCTATTAGCTGGCCTTCACCATTTATTGCCGGGCTACCTGAGTTTCCGCCAGAAGTGTGGTTCTGACCGATAAAACATACGCGTAATTCTCCGTTTTCATCAGCGTATTGGCCAAAGTCTTTATTCGTGATTAAGCTGTGGAGCTTTGAGGGAACATCGTATTCTCTCGATGTGGTATCCATCTTTTCAATGATGCCATCAGTAGTTGTGTAGTAATTGTAGTTGATGCCGTCTTTAGGTTCGTAACCATTGATTTTTCCATACGACAGGCGGAGTGTGAAGTTGGCATCGGGATAGTACTTCTTGTAGTTTGGAAGTAGCGTTTGAAGCGCTTTCATGTAAACTCTGTTCGTAGAGTCGATTGCTTTATTCACCTCAGAATATGGCGGACGCACATTCTTGGAGTATGAATCGAGTAACGATTGAGCGATTTTGAAAGCATCATCTTTCAGTATCTTTTTGCGCTGTTTTGGTGTATAGTTTTCGATGAACTCTGTGAGTTTTTCTTCATCGTCAAACATCGAATTTTTGTAGAGCTTTTCAGCCGGTTTTTTTGTGTCAAAATACTCAACAACGTCAGTTGGTCTAACCGATTTTTCAAGATTATTGAGGTACATCGGCATGAGTTTCGCCATGATTTTTTGATCGGTAGGTTGATGGTAGTCTTTGAAGAAACTTTTAGTGCGTTTGAGCATCTTTTCCTTTAAGGATGTGAGCGCAGAGTCTGAAAGGTTCTCTTCGGTCAGAGCCTGAAATCCATTCGAAAAACGCAACACCTCAGGGCCATAGTAGTAAATTTCGATGAGCATAGCTCTGGCGAAATTGTAAGGTTTGTAAACCTTGTATAGACTGTCATAAACTGTTGGGATATTAGCCCAGTCTTGTTTTCCTGTTTCTTTAGCACGAGTAACAAACTGCTTTTCCAGATTTTTCTTTTTATCGACAGCATTGACGTTTTTGAGTCCGTTCGTTTGGCCTTTCCATTTTTTCCACGCATTGCTAATACTCGATTGTTTGGCAGCATACTGGATGTTGATCTTTTTGTCACTCGCCATTGCATTGCCAATTATTTCGAGAGATGCATCGCGCATTTCAATTCTGGCAGGGTTGAGTTTATTGATCGTGTATTCAACCGCTGTAGCGGGGAGGTATTCGTCAGTGCTTGCAGGAAACCCAAATACCATCGAGAAATCATTTTTCTCATAACCGTTGAGTGAAATGGGGAAGTGATGCTTGGGTTGGTAGGGGACATTGTCTTCGCTGTACTCGGCCGGTTTGTTGTTTTCATCAGCATAGATGCGAAACATCGAAAAGTCTCCGGTGTGTCTGGGCCACATCCAGTTGTCAGAGTCGAAGCCGAATTTACCAATTGATGAAGGAGGAGCACCAACGAGTCTTATGTCTTTAAAAGTTTCTGTGATGAACATGAAGTATTGATTGCCGTGGTAAAATGGTTTTATGTAAGCATCATAATGCGTGTCTTCAGTTGCCTTTTTGTTCAGATCCGAAATGCGATCTTTTATAATTGAGTCGCGTTTAGCTTCGGTAAGAGATGGTGCAATATTGGCGAGCACTTTACTTGAGACATCCTCAATGCGAACGATAAAAGTAGCGGTGAGTCCGGGGTTTGGTAGTTCCTCTTTCTGTGATTGTGCCCAAAAACCATCGGTGAGGTAATCGTTCTCTACGGTAGAGTGGCTTTGGATCTGACCGTAACCGCAGTGATGGTTCGTTAATAATAAGCCATTTGAAGAAATAATTTCACCGGTACAGCCCCCGCCAAATTTTACGACAGCATCTTTCATGCTCGATTGGTTAACGCTGTAAATGTCCTCAGCCGTTAACTTGTAACCCATTGATTGCATTTCGCTTTCGTTGAGTTGTTTGAGTAAAAGAGGAATCCACATTCCTTCTTTTGCGATTACTGTTGAACTGATGATAAAGGCTGTAAAAAGAGTAATGAGTCGCATTGTTATAAATTTTATGAGCGTCAAATTTACAATCAAACTTTCACAAATGACTATCGTAAATTTGCATCATGCATGATATTGAACCGTATTGGCAATGGCGTGAGTACTATACCGCTGAAACTGACAGTGACTCTCCTTTCTTCGAGAGGGAGTACAATGAATTTGAATTTGAGGATAGTGTTTATGATTATTTAATTCATCCTCAATGGGATAACATTGGCTCATCAACACTTTTTATGAAAATCCTCTTCGCTGATTACGATGATGGGTTTGCGATTATAGAATTGATAGGAGAGTGGAACGATTGTCTTTACAATGATGTTATGTACCTCAAACGGAACATTATTGATCACATGCTGGATAAAGGAATCAATAAGTTCATATTAATTGGAGAAAACATTCTCAATTTTCACGCATCAGATGATTGTTACTATGAGGAGTGGTTTGAGGATGTTGAGGAAGGTTGGATTTCTCTATTAAACTTCAGGGATCACTTGCTGCAGGAGTTTGAAGCGTACGGTATTGACTACTATTTTATTATGGGTGGAAGGCTTAGTGATTTGGAATGGCGAACGAAGAATCCTAAAAGTTTATTTAGAGAGGTTAGTAGTATGGTGACAAAAAGAATTTCTTTATCCTGAAAATTTTGTACATTTATTTCTCTATTTTTGTTTTGAACAACATATTGTTGATTTAACCAGCACGTGACTATGAAATATACTTTGACATTTCTTTTGTCGATTTTGCTATCATTTTCCCTTCAATCTCAGGAGGTAATTGGTGTTACCGGGGGGTATGATACTACAGGTACTACTTCAACATCAGTTGCCTGGACGATTGGCGAGCCTATTATTGAAACTTTTGAAAGTCCAAATGTTGAGGTTGCTCTCACACAGGGTTTTCATCAAAGCGGCTTCCAAATTGTATTTGTAGAGGAAAAGCCGGTTAGCAACATCAACACAAAAATTTATCCAAATCCAGCTCTCGGCTATTTTAATATTGAGTTCACTGGAGCACTTCCTGATGAAGCTCAGTACATGATGTATGATTTCACTGGTAAGCTGGTTCGTGAAGGAAGTATTAATAGTCAGATCCAAAGAGTAGATCTTGGAAATCTCGCTAACGCACAATACATATTGAAAATAAAATCTAACAAACTCGACTACGAAAAGACATATCGTCTTCAAAAAATTCAATGATTATGAAACGATTATTACTTGCATTGACCTTAGTTTTATTTACCTCAATTTCATTTGCCCAATCTCCTGAAGCGATAAAGTATCAGGCTGTTGCACGCGATGTTAATGGAGATGTTTACGCGAATACGAATGTTTCGATGCGTATCAGTGTTTTGGAGACCAGTACAACTGGTCCGGCAGTTTATGTTGAAACACATAGCGCAACCTCCAATGATTACGGTTTGATCAATCTCGAAATAGGAACCGGAACACCCGTTACCGGGACTTTTGCAGCAATCGACTGGGGATCTGACCTTCATTATGTGAAAGTTGAAATAGATCCGGCTGGAGGGAACAATTACGAAGTGATGGGAACTTCTCAAATGTTATCAGTACCTTATGCTTTGTACGCAGAAAATGCAGGTAACACTGATGATGCAGATTCAGACCCAACAAATGAGCTTATTACAAATGCTCAATTAAATGGAGCAGGGCTTGAAATTGAGGAAGCCGGTAATGTTCAAACAGTTGATCTATCCTCATTGATCAACGATAATGATGCTAATCCCGGTAATGAGCTTATCAACAATGTAAGCTACCAAAATGATACAATTACAATTACTGAAGCCGGAATCGATCATGTTATCGACTTAACAGGCCTTCAGGATAATGATTCTGATTCAACAAATGAAATTCAGGATTTACAGTTATCAGGGAATATTTTAACGATTACTGATAATAGCTCTGCAACGGCAATTGATTTGTCTCCTTATTTGGATAACACAGATCAACAATCGCTTAGTATTTCAAATACGGGTACTGTATTTACTGTTTCTATTGCAAATGGAAACTCAATTTCGTTTGATGTTGCAGACAATGATAACGATCCAACCAATGAAATTCAATCACTTTCAAAAACAGGTAATCAAATCTCGTTGAGCAATGGTGGTGGTACCGTTACCGATGATGTAGATGATGCGGATAATGATCCGGCAAATGAGTCTTTGACCAATGCAACTCTTAACGCAACTGATTTAGAGATTACCGAATCTGGTAATTTAACAACAGTTGATTTGAGTTCACTTGTAGATGATGCTGATGCCGATCCATCAAATGAATCTGTAACAAATTTTGTGTTAAATGGTAATACGCTAGAATTGACAGAATCAGGGAACTTGAATACAGTGGATTTATCCTCACTCGCTGATGCTGATGCTGATTCAACCAATGAAATTCAGGATTTATCATTAGCCAATGATACATTGACTATTACAAATAACGCATCTGCAACTGATATTTCACTCCTTAACTATAAGCCTGTTTGGGAGGTGAATGGTTCTGATGATAAGTATACATTTGATAGAGTCGGGATTAATACAAGTTCACCTGGATATGCTTTTGATATTTCAGATACAATAGTGTCAAGTAGAAATAGAAGTATGAATATATCAACTGTTTCTACTTCTTCTTCTGGAAGTGGTGCAGCAAACTCACAATCAGCACTATATATAAATATGTCTGGAAGTAATTCCTCTTATTCTGGTATTAAATCAATTTCAAATGGAAATGCAAATAGTAACTTTGGAGGTTTTTTTGATGCTAATAATTCTACTAATAATACAGGTATCTATGTGACATCAGGGTTTGGTGGTGTTCAAGCTACAACATCTTATGGTACATTTACTAAAGCTGGTAATGCTACAAATCTGAATATTGGACTTGTTGGTCAAGCTGATGGAACAGCAGGACTTAATGTTGGAGTAGGAGGTCAAATTAATGGAAATACAGGAGCTGGTTCTAATTACTCCTTTTATGGCTTTGGTGATGAAGCTGGTTCAGGGGACAATTATGGTTTGTATGTTATCGCAGATAATTCAACTGGTACAAATTATGGCGTTTTCGCTGACGCTCCTGGCTCTACAGGCACTAGTTTTGCTGGGTATTTTGCTGGAGATGTTGAAATAACAGGAGATTTAAGTGTAACAGGTAATATCTCTAAGGGAGGCGGAACTTTCAAAATAGATCATCCTGAGGATCCAACAAATAAATATTTAGTACACTCATTTGTTGAGAGTCCGGAGATGATGAATGTTTACAATGGTAATATTGAAACAGATGCTAATGGTTATGCTACTGTTGAGTTACCTGATTATTTTGAGTCAGCAAACAAAGATTTCCGTTACCAGCTTACGGTGATCGGTTCTTTTGCTCAAGCTATTGTGAAAGAGAAAATCGATGACAATAAGTTTGTTATTCAAACAGACCAACCAAACATTGAGGTTAGTTGGCAAGTGACTGGAATTAGAAATGATCCTTATGCTAAAAATAACAGAATAAAACCTGTACAGGAAAAACCTGAAGAACACAGAGGGTCTTATCTACATCCTGATGCTTATGGTGCAGACAAGTCACAGAGTCAACATGAAAAATATGGACCTGATAAGACAATACAGCGCAGTGCTCAGGAACAAATTCAAAAAGACTTGAATAATTGATTGAGCTTAAACTCTTTAATGAATTCAATAGAGGCAGGAAAATCCTGCCTCTATATTTTTAAATTGATAAAAAAATTAACGCTTGTCTTGTGCTATTTCGGTAAATTTTTTTATTATTGCATTACTCCCCTCACGGAAAACCTATTTTTTTAAGTTCAAAGCGCTTTTACAGCGCTTTTTTTATTGAATAATAGTGCCTTCTAATCGCTATTCAGTTTTTATGCTTCTCATTTATTTATTGTTAGGAAGGATATCATCAGATGAGATATACTAATTGTTTTAGATAAAAAAGCCTAGGTAAATAACCGATTATTAGCGTCATTAATGGATAAGAAACGTTTTCTCTGGTTTCGTGGCTATTAGGTTTTAACTTAAAAACTTCTTTAATCCCAAGCTTTCAATCAATTAAAGCCATCATTAATAATTCCTTATCTCAGACTTGATCTCGGGCTTAAATTTCAAAATACATTGATCGAAAGGGAGCAGTATTCTTAAAAGAAAGAGAGATAATCAGAGGTACAAGCTTTCTATTTCTGGATTGAACACAGATGTCGCAAATTTTGCAGATTCAAATAGATGAAAAAGTAGCTTCTCTTTCTCCTCAGCCTTAACCTAGACCCTCGAAACTAAACTGCTTAAACATTATCTATTTAATTAGTCATGATCTTAATAGTATTAATGGAGAGCTTTGGTCTATATTTCACAGTTATGTGCTTAACTTCTGCAAAATGAGAGGTAGGTTCATGTTTTAATCTAGATGCTGCTTGTGACTACCATTATTATTGAAAAAAAGAGCCCAATCAATTATTGACTGAGCTCTCTACTTTTACTACTGAAATAACTATCACTATTTTATCATAATGACTTTTCCTTGTTTTTCTTTTCTCGTTTGAGTTTCATCCAGTGCAGATATGTATGATATTCTCCAAACGTAAGAGTCTTGAGGTAGAGGATTTCCATTCATTGTTCCATCCCATCCTACTCTAATGTCATTTGTTTTAAAGACTACTTCACCCCAACGGTTGTAAATAACCATTGAGTATTCAATCAAGTCTTGACCAGTTTTCGCCATAAACTCATCATTAACACCATCGCCATTTGGAGTGAAGGCATCTGGGACAAATACCTGGTAGCAGTTGTCGAAAATAACTGATATTTCATCTGTAATAGTACCACACTGATTAACAGCTTTAACTCTGTATGTACCGCTGCTTGTTACAGATATAGCTTTTGAATTAATAGTATCTTGCCAATAATATTCAGTATTGGGGAATCCGGTTTGTTGATTGAGTAATTCTACAACCTGACCCTCACAAGCACGTATTTGGTCGCCTAACTCAACAACAGGTTGAAGAGCTCTGTCTAGTAGAATTGTGTCACGTATCCCTTCACAAGTACCATTTATTGCATTTAGTTCAACCCAGTATGAACCTTCATTCGTTACGGTTATCATTCTGGTGTTGGCACCTGTACTCCACGTATAACTATACCCTTCTGATTGAACATTAGGGTTTAGAACTACAGCCTCTCCTTCGCAAATAAAGCCGTCTTCACCAAGATTAGGTTCCACAGTTCCAAAAGGAGTGAAATCAACACTTGCAGAATCTATACAGCCATTATTCGGGTTTGAAACAGTAACCGAGTAAGAACCAAAATCATTTACTTCAATTGTGTCAGTTGTCTCTGATGTGTTCCAGTTGTAGCCATACGCAGGACCAATTAAGGTAGGAGTCGCATCTAAAGTGATCGCAAAGTTGCTATCTTCACAAAGAACTCTATCACCACCTAAATTGATTTGAGGAGATTGCAGGATGTTAATGTCCTTAGTGTCATCGTTTACACAACCATTAATATCAGTAACAGTGACACTATAACTTCCGCCCTGAGTCACTAAAATCGATGAATTTCCTGAACCAGTTGACCAATTATAGTCCTCAAATCCACCTGGGGATAAAACAATATTGAAAGTAACACCAGAGCAAATTGATGTATCAGGCCCTAAGTTAGGTTGTGGTAAAGGGTTTTCTGTGACTCTTATATTGTCATCGTTTGTACATCCGTTAATATCAGTTACAGTTACAGAATATGTACTGTCAGCAGCACCAACTGTAATGTTTTGTGATGTTGCTCCAGTGTTCCATGAATATGATGTAAACTGACCAGGGTCGAGGTTGGTCTGGAAATTATCACCAAAACAGTAAGCAGTATCATTTCCCAGATTAGGTTCTGGCAGAGGAGAAACAACCAGCGTAAAAGTATCACTGTTTACACAACCATTTGTGTCTGTAACTGTGACAGAATAATCAGTACTTGAAGTGTTGTTAATAGTTGAGCTTGAAGAAATATTAATAGATTGTGTGCTCTGATTATTGAAACTCCATTGATAGCTGACAATACTTCCACCAGCCGTACCAGCATTCAATGCCTTAGACTGTCCAGCACAAATTGAGTCACCACCTCCAAGAGATAATGAAGGAATTGGATCTTCAATGACCTGTAGTGTATCAGATCCTATACAGCCAAAACCATCAGTAACTTCAACCCAAACCGTATCATCTTGTTCATTAATATTGTTAACTTGATTAGTTGAGCCATCGTACCATAAGTAACTACTGTAGCCAAAACCAGGATCAACTGGCTGAGAGAATGTTGTATTCTCACAGTAGTATTGGTCAGAACCAATTGAAACGGTTGGTGGGGTTCTGAAAGTAATGTTGATTGTATCAGATGATGTGCAACCTCTTGTATTTGTTACAGTAACAGAGAAGGTGCCTGCTTGTGCAAAAATATTAGCAGTAGTATCACCCGTACTCCAGGAGTATGCTGACTGATTGGCTGGTGCAGAAAGCTGTATGCTGTCTATTAGACAAATCGCAGTATCATTGCCTAAATCAAATTGTTCGCCTGGATCAAAATAAATATTTACAGTATCAGATGATAAGCAACCATTTTGATCAGTAGTTGTAACAGCATAATCGTCAGACTGGCTAACCGTTCTAACTTGGTTAGTTGAAGCATCATCCCATGTATAAGAATTGAAGCCAGCACCAGCATCAAGAACAGATGTTGCTCCAAGACATAAGGTGTCATCTGGTCCAAGATCTACTTGAGTTACATTGAAATATTGAACTTCAGTACTATCACTGTACTGGCACCCTAGAGTGTCAGTTCCAGTAACAGTGTAAACACCTGCAGTATCAGCGAAAATACTTTGAGTAATTTCATTAGTGCTCCAACTGTATGCTGTTAAAACCGAGTCACCAATTATTTCGACAGAGTCTTCTGGGCAAATAACCTCAGTATTTGGAACAATATCTACAATACCTGAACTCGATACTAATATAGAATCACTCTTTTGGCAACCATTAGTATCAATTGCAACCAAAGAGTATTCACCGGGACCATAATTGATACTTGAGCCTGTATCAGGTAATAAGTTCCAATTATAAGTATCGAAACCGGGTGTTGAAGCGTCAATCACAATCGTGTCATAGTAACAGATGAATGTATCATTAGGTAAACTAAATAGGATATCAGGGTTGTGAGCTAAGCTAAAAGTATCTGAATAAGTACAGGAATTGCTGTCAATAGCCGTAATTGAATAATCTCCAGGCGCATAAACTAATATAGAGCTATCACTAGAACTCGTATTCCATGAATAACTATCGAATATGTTTCCCGGCCCGATTTCAACACTATCTTCAGCCACACAAATTGTATCGTCTACAGGTAGTCCAAATGCTAATTGTGTATAGTTTGTAATATTAGCGATATCTGCAGCTGTACATCCTAAGCTATCAGAAATAGTTACCTGGTAATTGTTTCCACCATAACCAAAAATTGTTGGAGTACTTGCGCCTGTATTCCAGGCATAACTATTAAAAGAGCTTGAAAAGGCTCCTAATTCAACAGAGTCATTGTAGCAAATAACTGTATCACTAAGTATAGGGCTAAGTGTTATTAGATCTGATACAACAACAGTAAGAGTGTCTCGATTACCACAACCATTAAAATTGTCAGAAACCACCTCGTACGTAGTGGTTTGACTAGGCTTTGCCCAAAAATCATTCCCTGTGACAGCAGCAGTATCACTAAAGTTGACTCCCGGATTAATAGCTTCTCCTGAAAGAACATTCCAATTAAACTGATTGCCACCTACTACTTCAATAAAAGTAGTGTCATTTTGGGAACAGAGTGTATCCGGGTCACTTGTACTTGTAATAGTTGTTTTAGGCAGGACAGTTAAATCAAACTGTAAAATAGAAAGAGCAGGAACAGGACAGGCGTCATCCTCTAACTGAACTGTAAAACTTTTCATCCCTGCTTGAGTCGTTGGTATATTACCATTTACAGTGATAATGCTTGTATCATCATTTATGACATTGACATTAGAATTAGGGAATACGGCATCAACATTTGTGAATGAAATAACAGAATCTCCTGTTGGTTGACCACCTAAAAGAGAATCAGTAAACATAAGTTGAAAACTAAAAGAGTCACCAGCACAAACCTCCAATGAGTTGGAATCTAATATAGTTGTTTGACTACCTACATTCATGAATCCCGGATCAATCATATATGGTATGGCATTGTTACAGTTTTGTACTACAAACTGAAAGTCTCGAGTTACACAGCCTATAAGTGAGTCTCCACGATATTCACAGACTTCAATAGCAACAACCCAATTCCCTGGAGCATTAGCCATGCTTGCATCAGGAATGAATGATAACTGACCGTTTGTGCTGTTAAAGTTAACAGGAGATGCAGCTCCAAAAGGCTGTGTTGAAGAAAAACCTGCGTTGTAAGTAATAGGGTTTAAGTTATTGCCTAATGGGGTTACTAGGTTGTAAACTAATGAGTCACCGTCTGTCTCAACTACACCGGGATTGAATTCTACATTTTGACCAACGCATACATATGGAATTCCGCTATATGAGAATGTTGGAGAACTATTAGGACAAGGGATGCTATTGTCGAGTGTTGCGACAACTGAGAATTCTTCATTAAGTGAATTAGATATGTTATTTGAAGAATTCCTGTCAGCTACAGAATATGCAAGTTGTAAACTGTCACATCCCGCAGGAAGAGTAATAGTTGCTTGATAGATGTATTCTAACATCCCTGGAAGACCACCACCAGAACAAGAGCTATTGGGTAGAGCTGTTGCACACAATTGAGAAATCTCGCTTGCTGGGCCTATTCGGTTTAATGTTAAAGTTTGATTGAAACCGCAATTAGATGTGATATCAATATCTTCATTATTCCCTAAGGTAGCAGAACCAGAGCAGTCTTCAAATAAACGAAGTGTAATTTGAAATTGATTTGGACCTATACATTGATATTCTATATTACCGCCAGATACGTGAGTAGCCTCTACGGGGTTGTTGACCAGTAAAATAAAAAGGGTTATAAAAGGTGCAAGTAATAATCGTTTCATAATCATCGTGTATCAACTCATTACTTTGGACGCAAAATAATGCTTATCGTTGCTATCTTAAAACTGCAAAATACTAAGAATTACTATTTTTTCATTCTATTCTATTGAAAATATTTGTTGTCAATAGAATCTGATTGTTGAGTTAAACCAAAAATAAAAATATGAGTGAATATACAATCTATCACAATCCGAGATGCAAAAAAAGCAGGGAAGCGCTTCAAATGTTGGAAGATAAGGGTGTCAGCTTTGATGTTGTACAATATTTAAAAGAGGTTCCGACCAAAGAAGAACTCAAAAAAATTCTCGCTAAATTAAATGTTAAACCATTTGATTTAGTGAGAAAAGAGGAAAAGAAGTTCAAAGAAGAGTACAAAAAACTAAACCTGAATGACGAAGAGTGGATTGAAGTAATGCACCAAAATCCAAAGCTCATCCAGCGACCTGTTGTCGTGAAGGGTAATAGAGCAGTCATCGGGAGACCGCCAGAAAATGTAAATGAGCTATTTTAAGCTTCAGTCTTTTCTTCTTCTTTTTTCTCCTCTTCTTCCTTTTCAGGTTTAGCTGCTAAAGGAAGGGTTGTTCCAACTGCAAGAGGTACGAAGAAAGCTGCGCTCGCGATAACGACAAAAACTAAAAATCCTAGAAACTTCATAATCTATTCAATGTTTTCGACCACAAATGTAGAAAATAGCGCAAATGAAATGGCGATTCAGAATAGAAAAGTTTTATTTCGTATTCTGAAAACTCAAAAATAATTGTTCAATGGAATATAGAATTGAAAAAGATACAATCGGAGATGTGAAGGTTCCTGCTGATAAGTACTGGGGTGCACAAACTGAACGCTCCCGAAACAACTTTAAAATTGGTGAACCGGGAAGCATGCCAATTGAAATCGTTCACGGTTTTGCTTACCTCAAAAAGGCTGCGGCTCACACTAATGCTGAGTTAGGAGCTCTCGAAGACGATAAAAAGGAACTCATCAGTAAAGTATGTGATGAAATCCTAAAAGGTGATCTCGATGATCAGTTTCCACTTGTTGTATGGCAAACTGGCAGCGGGACACAATCGAACATGAACGTAAATGAAGTGGTGGCTAACCGCGCTCATGTTTTACAGGGAAACAAGCTGGGAGAAGGAGAGCGGTTTATTCATCCCAATGATGATGTCAATAAGTCTCAAAGTTCTAATGACACTTTTCCAACCGGAATGCACATCGCGGCTTACAAGAAAATTGTAGAAGTTACGATTCCGGGTGTTGAAAAATTGCGCGATACGCTCAAGAAGAAGTCTGACGAGTTGATGAAAGTCGTGAAAATTGGGCGTACCCACCTAATGGATGCAACACCTTTGACGCTCGGTCAAGAATTTTCCGGCTACGTATCACAACTCGATCACGGACTAAAGGCTCTGAACAATAGCTTAGATCACCTGTCAGAACTCGCTTTGGGTGGAACTGCTGTAGGAACCGGAATCAATACTCCTGAGGGCTATGCCGAATTGGTCGCTAAAAAAATCGCAGATTTCACAGGCCTCCCATTTCGCTCAGCTGAAAATAAATTTGAAGCCTTAGCAGCGCACGATGCTTTGGTTGAAACGCACGGAGCGCTTAAGCAACTCGCTGTTTCGCTCAACAAAATAGCCAATGATATTCGATTGCTCGCGTCAGGGCCAAGAGCTGGAATTGGCGAAATCACAATCCCAGCAAACGAGCCCGGTTCATCGATTATGCCGGGCAAAGTTAACCCAACACAGCCTGAGGCACTTACAATGGTTTGCGCACAGGTAATGGGAAATGACGTTGCTGTTACTGTTGGAGGCACGCAGGGACATTACGAACTAAATGTTTTCAAGCCAGTGATGGCTTACAATGTCTTACAAAGTGCTCAACTGATTGGAGATGCCTGCGTATCGTTTAACGACAACTGCGCTGTTGGAATTGAACCTAATGAATCCCGAATCAACGAGCACCTCAATAATTCATTGATGCTCGTCACGGCCCTCAATACCAAAATTGGTTATGAGAAAGCTGCGAAAATCGCTAAAACAGCTCACGAAAATGGGACAACGCTCAAGGAAGAGGCGGTTAACCTCGGGTTTTTGACAGAAGAACAATTCGAAGAATGGGTGCGACCTGAAGATATGGTGGGTTCACTCAAGAAATAATCTTCGATTTAGTCGATAATGATCAGAGCCGAACTTCAATCATGGAGTTCGGCTTTTTTAATTCGTGGTTAAATGTGCTCATCCCCAAACTGCTGACCCAATTTAACTCGCAACGGTTTGATGTTTTGCTCGCTCTTTTTCGATGATATGAGTAAAGCGTCTTTCGTTTCAACAATAATTAGATCCTGAACATCCTGTAATATCGCGACTTTTTCAGGAGTCACATTAATCACGTTTCCTGATGCGTTTTCAAGAAGTGTTTTGCCACTGATTACAACATTTTGATTGGCATCTTTTTCACTAACATCATAAACTGATCCCCAGGTGCCAAGGTCGCTCCAACCAATATCTGCTTCTATGACTTTCACGTTTTCAGCTTTTTCCATAATGCCAAAGTCAATAGAAATAGCCGGGCAATCATTGTATAATTTATCGATGACTTCGCCTTCAGAATGATTCATAAACTTATCGCTGTAAACATCAAAACACTTTTTAACGAGCGGAAGATGTTTTTCAAAAGCTTCTAATATTGTCGCCAAACTCCAAAAAAACATCCCAGAGTTCCATGCAAAGTTTCCAGATTCTACAAACTCTTCAGCAGTTGGCAAATCGGGTTTTTCCCTGAACTGTTTAACAGTTTGTAATCGGTCAGATCCAGCTTCGTATTCGATATAGCCGTATCCCGTATCAGGGCGAGTTGGTTTGATGCCCAGTGTTACAAGGTCATCATATTCTGAAATGTGGTCAATTGCTGAATTGACAGTCGCTTCAAATTCTTTTTGTTTCAATATGAGATGGTCAGCCGGTGTAACGATAAGGTTTGCTTCCTTATCAATAGCAGCGATTTTGTAGGCAGCGTAAGCGATGCACGGAGCCGTATTGCGCATCGTTGGTTCCGTTAATACCTGATCTTCTTTGAGCTCAGGTAGTTGTTCCATTACGATATCTTTGTAATCTTCGTTGGTTACAATCAGGAAAGAGTCTGGCTCACAAACAAACCGGAATCGCTCATAAGTTTGCTGGATAAGCGATTGGCCGGTTCCCAAAATATCCAAAAACTGCTTGGGTGTTTTACTTGTGCTGGCAGGCCAAAACCGGCTACCAACACCTCCGGCCATTATAATACAATAGGTTTTCATGAAACTTTTATTCTGTTTATTTCAGCAAATTCGTTGACTAAGTAATACTTTTCCTTTTGTAAATCTAAACACTTGTAGCGTGTTCGCAATTTTTCTCCTTTTTGAAAAACGCGTTTACCCAGCTTGAATACTTCACCTGTATTAATATCTCTGAGGTGGAGTACATCTTTGTTGTCGTATTTTTTCAGAACCGCAAATAGCCTGGGATCTGAACAGCTCGATGCTTTTGGGTTTTTCATGTGTTTGGTGAGTTCTTTCAAAACATCCTGCGGAAATACTTTTTCGTTGAGAAAGGGATTCATCACATTCATGAAAGCGAGTTTCCACTGGACTCCATGTGGTTTTACCTTGTGTTTGTGGTCCAGGTAAACAAGATAATGAGCAAATTCGTGAATCAGTGTTATGAGGAAAGCGTAGGCATTCAAGTCGGCATTGATTGAAATGCGGTGACCGTGCGTTCCCCGAGGTGAGCGATAATCCCCAAACTTACTCTTACGGGCGCGTTGGATTTTGAGCTGGATCGGCTCTGACCGAAACAATTCAATAACTTGATTGACAGAAGCTGGTGGTATGTATTTTTCGATTACACGCTTGAATTGATCAGCCGGCATTTTATTTCTTTTTATCCCAAGTTGGACACGGTGGATTGCAATCTTTTTTGAAAACTCCACACGATTGAAACAACAAACCCGCAACAAATATTGCAATTATGGTAAAAAGGGTTTTACTTTTCATCGGAATCTTTTGATTTTAGCGTTTGATTTTAGAATGGCTATTTTTACCCAAAATTAAGTAGAATGAAATTGTTGAGCCACATTGGCCGGTTTACGCTGTTAATGCTCATTACATTTAAACGTCCTGAGAGCTGGAAGAGTTTTAGGAAACGGATTGTAACTGAGATGAATGACCTGGGACTGGACAGTTTACCCATTATTGCGGTAATTTCAGTTTTTATGGGAGCGGTGGTTACAATTCAAACTTCTACAAATATTGATAGTGGTTTTATTCCATTGTATACGGTAGGGTTTGCTGCGCGCCAATCAGTAATTCTCGAATTTTCCCCCACGATTATCGCACTCATTTTAGTAGGTAAGGTAGGTTCCAGCATTTCCAGTGAAATAGGAACAATGCGAGTATCTGAGCAAATTGATGCACTCGAAATAATGGGAATCAATAGCGCTAACTTTTTGATTTTCCCAAAAATTATTGCTGCGGTAATTATCAACCCATTTCTCATTACATTGAGTATGGCAATTGGGATTGCCGGTGGTTATGCCGTTGCTGTGGGAACAGGCTTGATTGGAGCATCAGACTATGAGTACGGTATTCAACTCGACTTTAAAATGTATGATTATTACTACGCCATGATCAAAACGGTTGTGTTCGCTTTTGTGATTACTTCAATTCCGGCTTATTTTGGCTATTACACCAGTGGCGGATCTGTTGAAGTTGGTAAGTCCAGTACAACAGCCGTAGTGGTGAGCAGCATTGTTATTTTAGTTCTTAATTATTTACTCACGCAACTTCTGTTGATATGATCAAAACTATTGACCTCTATAAATCATTTGGAGAAACAGAAGTTCTTACTGAGATCAACACAGAGTTTGAACGCGGTAAAACCAATCTGGTGATTGGTGCCAGCGGATCAGGGAAGACGACTTTGACTAAATGTATTGTTGGGTTAATTGAGCCCACAAAAGGAAACGTCCTGTATGAAGGAAAAGATTTTCACGCGATGGACTTCCAGGAAAAAAAAGAAATCAGAAAAAAAATCGGGTTTCTCTTTCAGGGTGGAGCTCTGTTCGATTCTCAAACAGTAGAAGAAAATCTCCGTTTTCCGCTTGATATGTTCACCAATCAAACGGCAAAAGAAAAACTCGATCGAGTAAACTTTTGCCTGGACAGGGTGAATCTAAAAGGCGTTAATAACCTCTACCCGGCTGAGCTATCGGGAGGTATGAAAAAACGTGTTGGTATAGCCCGCGCAATTGCAATGAAGCCAAAATACCTTTTTTGCGATGAACCAAACTCCGGTTTAGATCCCAAAACTTCTATTCTCATCGATAACCTCATCAGTGAGATTACCCATGAATACGATATTACAACGATTGTCATCACGCACGATATGAACTCTGTTCTCGAAATTGGTGAAAACGTGATGTTCATCCACGAGGGAAGAAAATGGTGGGAAGGTTCTCGTAGAGAAATACTACAAACGAACAACCGCGAGGTCGTTGAATTCGTTTATGCTTCCAGTTTTATGCAAACCATTAGAGAAAAAGCCAATCTCAAATAAAACTGTTTATTTGTGACTTGTTTTGAAACGAAATAGCATAACCATATTGCTTTTGGCAACATTTGCCATTTCTTATCTCGGCCCCTATTTGTGGATCGAATATCAGCGATCTGAGGTCAAATCTGAGGTGAAATGGCGCATGATTGACGGAATTGATCGCGAAGAGCTGGTCTTGCTCAAATTTTCAAAACAACAAAGCGAAAACGAGCTGCATTGGGAACACTCAAAAGAATTTGAGTACAAAGGTGAAATGTACGATGTTGTTGAGCGAGAAAATCGCGCAGACTCTGTCTTTTACTGGTGCTGGTGGGATTACGAAGAAACTGAACTCAACAGGGAGCTCGCCTCATTGTTGCAGGATGTCTTTGGATCTGACCATCACAAACAAAAAGAACAATTAGTAACGCAATATTTTAAATCACTTTTTTGGTCAGATCCTCAAGTAAACCAGCCAATTCCAAATAACATTGAAGTTGCCCAAAATAAACCCTACGATTTTTCACTCAAAACAGCTTTGGTAGATCCACCGGAGCAACCTCCAAAATTCGGTTAAACATATTTTCAATTGCGAGCTATACAGCTCAACAGGACTGCTATGCCTTAGAAATAGTAAATGTTTAATCGAAAAATTAAATCCATGAAACAATATTTAATCTTGTGGTTGCTCATGGGATTGTCGTATGCCGGTTTTTCTCAGGAAGTAACCGTTACGAGTGCCGCGAGCGACCAGCCAATTGAATTGGTAACTTTTAGCAGTCAGAACCCAAAGGTTTTTACCACAACAAATGCCGAAGGGAAAGCTGATATTTCAAAGTTCCAGGGATCAGAGTTGATTGAGATAAGGATACTTGGCTACAAAACACGCAGAATGACTTACGAAAAACTCAAAGCTGAAGGGTTTAGTATTCAACTGGAACCTTCAAACCTTAGCCTGGGTGAGGTAGTTGTTTCCGCTAACAGGTGGAACCAGTCATCTTCAAAAGTCCCGTCCAAAATCACCAGTATTTCGAGAAAGGAAATCACGTTGCAAAACCCCCAAACAGCAGCTGATTTACTCGATGTGTCAGGTGAAGTTTTTGTGCAAAAGAGTCAGCAAGGTGGTGGAAGCCCAATGATTCGCGGATTTGCCACAAACAGGCTCCTCTACACGGTTGACGGAGTACGAATGAATACTGCTATCTTTCGCGGTGGTAATATTCAAAATGTGATCTCACTCGATCCGTTTGCTGTAGAAAACACTGAGGTTCTTTTCGGGTCAGGATCTTTGATTTATGGTAGTGACGCGATAGGTGGTGTGATGAGCTTTCAAACGCTCAATCCTCAGCTTTCCCTCACTGATGATCCGTTGATTAAGGGAAATGCTGTTGCACGTTATTCGTCAGCAAATAATGAAAAAACAGGCCATTTTGATGTCAACATAGGATGGGAAAAGTGGGCACTCGTTACGAGCTTCAGTTCAAATGATTATGGAAATCTGAGAATGGGAACTGATGGCCCCAGCGAATATAAACTCCCTTATCATGTTGAACGCATAAGCGGAATTGATCAGGTAGTGGAGAACGAAGATCCGTTTGTTCAAAATCCATCGGGTTATTCACAGCAGAATTTGATGCAAAAAGTTCGGTTCAGACCAAATGAGAACTGGGACTTTGAATACGGGTTTCATTATTCTGAAACGACAGAGTACGGCCGTTTTGACCGCCATTTGCGCACTCGAAACGGAAGACCGCGCTATGCAAAATGGAATTATGGTCCGCAAAAATGGATGATGAACAATCTCAAAATCATGAACAGCAGTTCAAATGCGCTCTATGATGATGTGACGCTACGTGTAGCGCAACAGTATTTTGAGGAAAGCAGAATCGACAGGTCATTTAACGATGATGAGGAGCGCAACCGAATTGAGGAAGTAGATGCTTATTCGGCAAACCTCGATTTCTCAAAGTCGGTTGGAGATAAACACCAGCTTTACTACGGAGCGGAAGCGGTTCTGAACGATGTTACCTCAACAGCTTACATTGAAAACATCATTTCAGGAAATCGTTTTGCAATCGGTACGCGTTATCCTCAATCGACATGGGCGTCTTATGCTGCTTATCTCACTGATTATTACCAGGTTTCTGAAAAAGTGATGTTGCAGGCAGGTGTTCGTTACAATCATTATGTGATTGAATCGGAGTTTGATACTGGTTTTTATGATTTCCCATTCACCGAAGCCAACATTAACAATCGTTCAGTAACCGGAAATCTTGGGTTGGTGTATCGACCAACCAATAGCTGGGTCATTAAAGCAAATGCCTCTACAGCGTTCAGAGCCCCAAATGTTGACGACATCGGGAAGGTGTTTGACTCTGAGCCGGGAGCAGTCGTTGTTCCCAATCCAAACTTAGAAGCAGAGTATGCTTACAGTGCAGATTTGGGAGTAGCAAAAAAGTTAGGTGATATCGTGAAAGTAGATGTTACTGCTTTTTACACGCTGCTCGATAATGCACTGGTTAGGCGTGATTATACGCTTGATGGACAGGATAGCATCATGTATGACGGAATGATGAGTAGAGTTCAGTCTATTCAGAACGCAGCAACGGCCAATGTTTACGGTATTCAAGCCGGCATAGAGATTCATTTGCCTGCCGGGTTTGAATTGTCGAGTGACTTCAATTATCAAAAAGGTGAAGAAGAACTCGATGATGGAACAACAAGTGCATCACGCCATGCTGCTCCATGGTTTGGAGTATCAAGACTTACATACCGTGCAAACAACCTCTCCCTCCAGTTTTACAGCAGGTACAGCGGTAAGATAGAGTACGATGAATTAGCTGTTACTGAGCAGGGGAAGCCTGAGTTATATGCAAATGATGGAAATGGGAATCACTACTCTCCATCGTGGTTTACGGTTAATGTGAAAGCAAACTACCGTTTGACGGAAAACTTAAGTGTAGGTGGTGGAGTTGAGAATATCACGGATCAACTTTACAGGCCTTACAGTTCTGGAATAGCCGCTCCGGGAAGGAATTTTATTCTTTCGCTGAGGGCTAATTTTTAAGCAAAAGGGGGTGTATCAAAAGGCGTATTAAAGTTTAAAATTCATTAAGGAGTAAAATGTAAATACTTCTTAATCACGTTTTTAAATTTTAAATAATTGCCTTTTAATACCGAAAAAATGTAAGATTTTTCGGTATTGATACACCCCCTTGTCCTTATTGATAATCTTATCAACGTTGAATAATGATTTTTTTGCTTAGGTTACCTACTTTCAAGAAATAGACACCATTGTTGAGAGAGCTAACATTGAGTTGAGCATTATTGGATTTTAATGTACCTGATTTAACTAGTTGACCTTTAATATTGAATAGCTCATACTCTAATGATGTTGAATTGGATAAAATATTTACTTGACTATTGGCTGGGTTGGGGAATAATGTGATGTTAATTCTCTCACTTTCGATCACTTCGGACGGTGCTGATACTAATTTGAGTATGTCATTCACTCTAGATAAATTCATTCCATAACTATTACTTTGACTAGGGTATAATGGGGTCATGAAATGAAATTGTGATTCCATTAAAGTTGCACTTGAAACAGAACTTTCATTTGAATCAATAATAGGCTGGTCAGCTATTTTTTTAAGATTTAAATCGTATAGTTTCAATTGGTTTATTTCATAGTCATTGGAGTCGTTTGTACTTTCATTTGAGAAAATAAACAGGGTTTCGTTAAATTGATGTATTAAAGAAATAAAACGGTGTGCACTATCTTTTTGGGTGATAATAGAATCAATAGAGTTGCTGAAATCACTTTTGTTTAGCTTGTATAATTTGCTGTAGAAATAGTTGTTTGAACTATGAGTCAACACTGATGGAAAAATAAAGTTTGCTGTAGATTCCATGGAATTAATGGAACCGGTATCATTAAATGATTTTTCGTCTATGATGTCAAAAGTGTATGGATCAATTGAGCAGATATATGGAATTCTATTATTGAAGGATGCCTCAACTGAATCAGGATTAAAATAACCGTACATATAGATTTGGTTATTATCGTACTTCATGTTTAAAGTATGGCGTGTGAAATTTGTTTTTGCCGTATCAAACTTTACGAAGTTTAAATTTTTGTCGAACTCATAAAGGAATGTGTATTTGAGTTCGCCATTAGCAGAAGCTGAAAACCTCCTGTGTTCAAAGTTGCTGATTATATGGCCATCATCTCTCACTATAACATCCTTGAAGATCATCCTGTAACCAAATCTCGAAGAGTAAGGATGCTGGAAAGTAGCTGTTTTTACAAGGTCAAAATGTTGATCAAACCAAAATATTTTGGGGTCAAAATCTCCGCACTCCTGTATGTTACCGGTCACGACAAACCCGTACTCAGGATGAAGTTTGATGTCAAAGAATTCATTTTGTGGGTTGAGACATTGTGGATCGCTGTAAGTTGTATCATCAATGATTTGATAGGAAGTAGTATCAATACGAGCAAGATAGAAATTGTCTAAACTTTTTGTGCCTACTATTATGAGATCACCATTGTTATCAGCAATCATATTATTGATTCTAATACCGTAATAATCCTGTAATTTTTGAATATTGATATTTTGCCCTTGAAGCTTTTGAAATGAGAATAAGCTTAGAGCTATTAGAAGCAGTATAATGTGGCGAAAAGTGATCATGTGTTAAAATATTATACCGCTAAGTTAAAAAATAAAAAAGACCCGCAAAACATATACGGCTCTTTTTTGCTTTGAAAATGATGTTACCCTATCAATCCAGCTCTTCTCAAAAGCGCATCTGGATCGGGTTCCTGGCCTCTGAATCTTTTGTACAGAATTGAAGGATGTTCAGATCCTCCGGCTTCAAGTACATTTTCTTTGAAACGTTTAGCTGTTTCTGCATTGAAAATGCCGTTTTCTTTAAAAAATTCAAAAGCATCTGCATCGAGAACCTCTGCCCATTTGTAGCTGTAATATCCTGCGCTGTAGCCTCCCTGGAATAGGTGCCCAAATTGCGTACTCATAGCTGTTCCATCTACATTTGGGAGCACATCGGTTTTTGAGAATGATTTTTTCTCTAAATCTGCTACTGTCGTATTTTCAATTTGACTTTCCTCTTTTACATCGTGCCAGTTCATATCGAGCAATCCAAAGCTCACCTGCCTGATAGTTTTGTATCCTTCATTATAAGTCGCACTGGCTTTGAGTCTGTCAACTAATTCCTGAGGGATTTTCTCTCCCGTTTTATAGTGCTTTGCAAAAAGGTCGAGGCACTCTTTTTCGTAACACCAGTTTTCCATTAGCTGAGAAGGAAGTTCAACGAAATCCCAATAGACATTTGGCCCGGTGATGCTCGGGTAGCGTCCTTTACCCAAAATGCCGTGCAATGCGTGACCAAACTCGTGGAACAACGTGGTTACCTCGTTAAATGTGAGCAGAGAAGGCGTGTTGCCTGTCGGTTTGTTGAAATTGCACACAATAGAAACATGAGGCTTTTTTTCTTTACCATTTCGCTTTGATTGCGAGCGGTAGATCGTCATCCAGGCTCCGGCACGTTTACCGGCACGCGGGAAGAAATCGGCATAGAAAATCGCGAGATGGTTCTGATCGTGATCGAGGACTTCATACGTGATGACATCCTTGTGGTATTTGGGAATATCAGTACGTTCCTTAAATGAAATATCGTAGAGCTTACCCGCTGTTTTGAAAACGCCATCAATCACATTTCCCAGCTTGAAATACGGTTTCAACTCTTCGTCATCAACTTCGTATTTAGCCTTTTTGAGTTTTTCGCTGTAATACGAAAAATCCCAGCGTTGAAGATCTTCCAGCCCGTCCTCTTTTTTGGCAAATTCAGCAACTTCCTTCACATCATTCTCGGCAGCCGGCTTAGCTTTTTCGAGCAGGTAATCGAGGAATTCATGAACCTTTTGTGGCGACTCTGCCATGCGTTTTTTCAGCGTGAGGTGAGCGTGCGATTCAAAGCCCAGTAACTTCGCTTTTTTCAGACGGAGAAGCGCTATTTCTTTTACTGTTTCTTCGTTATTTCGGTCATTGTCTTTGTACGCTTTTTTGCCTGATGCCATGAACATTTCCTTGCGTAAATCGCGATTGACGACATACGTCATAAAAGGGAAAAAGCTGGGGAAATGGAGTGTGAAAACAAACCCGTCTTTGTCTCGCTCTTTTGCCTCTGCCTTAGCCGCTTCTTTGTAAGTATCGGGCAGGCCTTCGATTTTTGATTCATCAGTGATGTGCAGCTCGTAATCGTTGGTTTCTTTCAACAGATTCTCGCCAAAGTTGAGCGATAACTTGGCCAGTTTGGTGTTGAGTTCGCGCAGATCTTTTTGTTTATCGGCAGGTAGCTCAGCACCGTTGCGAACAAAATCTTCATACGTGTTTTTGAGTAGCGTTTGCTGATCAGTGTCAAGTGCTTTTTTATCAGTTGTTTCCCAAACTTTTTTGATACGTTGAAAGAGCTCTTTGTTGAGCAGGATGTTATTCGAGTGCTCGGTCAGAGCCGGAGAAACCTCCTGCGCAATAGCCTGCATTTCGTCATTGGTCTCGGCCGAGTTGAGGTTGAAAAAGACCGATGTTACGCGATCTAATCGCTCACCGCTAAATTCGAGTGCCTCAATCGTGTTTTCAAAATTGGGATCGGCATCATTGGCCGTAATTGCATCAATTTCATTCTTGTGTTCGTCAATTGCTTTTTCAATTGCCGGTTTGTAGTCTTCCAGTTTTACCTGGTCAAAAGGAGCCGTTTGAAAAGGCGTATTGAAATCTGATAAAAGTATATTGCTCATGATTGTTGAATCGTTTTATGCGCGAATCTACGAACTAGCCGCGAAATTGTGACGTAAGCATAGCCCGGTTCTGACCGAAACCGAAAAATATCCTAAGGTGATAATAGTCACAGTGCATTAAAAATGAGCTCTCTAAATTCGCTCAAAAGTTTGTTAGCTATGAAAGAACATCAAATTATTATTATTGGAGGTGGAACAGCCGGAATTACAGTTGCTGCACAGCTCCTCAAAAAGGATAAATCGCTCGATATTGCGATTATTGAGCCCAGTGAAAAGCATTATTATCAACCTGCGTGGACTTTAGTTGGTGCAGGTACTTTTGATATGAAAAAGACTGAACGAACTGAGGCTTCAGTCATGCCCGATGAGGTAAAATGGATTAAAGAATACGCGTCATCTATAGAGCCTGATGAAAACAAGGTTTCTCTCAAAAATGGTGTCGATGTAAAATACGAATATCTCATTGTTGCTCCAGGGCTGAGTATTGATTTGGATGGAGTTGAAGGATTGAGAGAGGCAATGGGAAAAGATGGCGTTTGTTCAAACTACATCGATCCGGAATATACATGGGAAGTACTTCAAAACTTCAAAGGCGGAAATGCACTTTTTACTCAACCTGCCACTCCTATTAAATGTGGAGGTGCTCCTCAAAAGATCATGTATTTGGCAGCTGAGTATTTCCAAAAACACGGACTGGCTGATAAAACCAATACCATTTTTGCGACTCCGGGTTCAGTGATTTTTGGGGTTAAAGAATTTGCTAAAACGTTGATGAAAGTTGTCAATCGTCACAATATTGCAGTGAAGTATTTCCATAAGCTCTACAAGATTGACCCAAAAGAAAAAAAGGCGTATTACAAACTCACGGCTACTGATGATTCTCAATGTACTTCGATCAATGATGATGACAATCGTGTAGGTGAAGAGGTGATTGGAGATGCTACTATGGTCATTAAATATGAAATGTTGCACCTGGCGCCACCACAAAAATCTCCTGATTTTGTAGCGAAGTCAAAAATAGCTGTTCAGGAAGGCGGAAATAAAGGTTGGGCTGAGGTTGATCATCACACCCTTCAGAATCCCAACTATCCCAATGTTTTTGCCCTGGGCGATGTGGCTGCTTTGCCAACTGCTAAAACGGGAGCTGCGGTTCGTAAGCAGGCACCGGTTGTTACAGAGAATATCTTGCACATGATCAAAAATGAAAAGAAACTGAGCGATGCTTACCAGGGCTACTCTAGTTGTCCGCTCGTTACAGGCTATGGAAAAATGGTGCTGGCCGAATTTGGCTATGGAAACAAACGAATGAGCGATCCACTCATTTCTAAATTCGTTGACGTGACGAAAGAGAATTACAGCATGTGGATTTTGAAAAAGTATGGGCTTCCTTATCTGTACTGGAATTTGATGTTGAAAGGGAAAGCTTAACAATGTAATTATATTTGCTCTTAATGCAGGATTTGGGTAAAATCTTAATGGTAATAGCAGTGCTTCTCCTCTTGGTGGGAGCACTGCTTTTCTTTTTGGGAGATAAGCTTTCCTGGCTCGGCAATTTACCCGGAGATATCAGAATAGAAAGGGAGAATGTAAAAATCTATATTCCTATCACGACAATGATATTGCTGAGTGTCGTTCTATCTGTAATTATTTGGCTTTTGAGAAAGTTGGGGTAGTCGATAGTAATCAAACTAAAAAAGCAGGCTCTGGTCAGAGCCTGCTTACACAGCTAAACAACCAGGTTTTTAATGCGGCAATTTATGACGCAATAAACCGTAGACAAAAGTCCCTAACAATGCACCAAAAATCACGAGTAAAATGAGCCAGTAGCCTCTACCCAACAACAGGTACATAGGGCCGGGGCAGGCGCCTGCCATTGCCCAACCCAATCCAAAAAAAGTACCGCCTATCAAATAGCGGGCAACACTTTTATTCTTTGGGTTAAATGTGATGAGTTGGCCTTCTATACTCTTTACTTTTTTGCGTTTGATAAACTGAACCATAATGATTCCTAACACAACTGCCAGTCCAATGATTCCATACATGTGGAATGAATCAAAATAGAACATTTCAATAATTCGGTACCAGGAAACAACCTGTCCCTTTGTGAGTGCAATACCAAAAATGACTCCTATTCCTAAAAACTTCAAGTATTTCATAAATAGATTTTTATCAGATTAAAATGGTAAGATATGTGGTAGTATGTAGTACGTCATCGCCATACCGCCAATGAAGAATCCAATCACAGCGATGAGTGATGGGAGTTGAAGATTTGCCAATCCGCTTATTGCGTGACCGGATGTACATCCACCGGCATAACGTGCTCCAAATCCAACGAGGAACCCGGCAACAATAAGGTAAGCTACGGTTCCAACTGTGATTTCTTCAGGGTTAAAAATCTGTGACGGCAAGTAAGATTCGCCAATATTGGTCAGACCCATATCCCGCATGTTTTCAACGGATGATGATGCGAGAGCAACGGTGTGATCTGCCTCCAAAAACATGTACGAAATAAAGCCGCCAATAACACCACCCCCCACAAAGATGATGTTCCATTTTTGCGAGCGCCAGTCCCAGTGAAAGAAGTCGGAGAATTTTTGTGCTCCTGCTGCGCTACAGGCAACCCTGAGCGTATTTGAAACGCCAAATTCCTTCCCAAAATAAAGCAGGAGGAACATGGTTAAAGCAATTAGAGGGCCCACAACATACCAGGGCCATGGTTGCAAAATAAAATCCATAATTTGATTTGTTTGGTTTGTGAAATCAAAAGATAAGTGCTCCACCACTAGCGCAGCAGAGCACTTATTAATTAACTAATCGAATTGAACTTTCGTGATAAAAACTGATGTTCTATTGAACTGCTACCTCTCCACGCCAACTCACAATTCCGCCCTGGAGGTTTGTGATATCTTCAAAGCCTGAGTTGGTCATGATATTGCAGGCATTGAAGCTTCTCGCTCCACTGCGGCAATACACGAGGTATTTTTTTGATTTATCGAGTTTTTGTAATTCGCTTTGGAATGCGGGATCCTGCAAGTTGAGGTTCACCGCATTTGGTATGTGTCCTGACTCGTACTCGCCCGGGGTTCTGACATCGATCAGAACCGCATCGGGGTTGTTTTGAATCTCTTTTTCGAATGCATGTGCATTGATATTCTCAAACATAATGTTTCCTCCTAATAATTTTTTTAAAAATCCTAACATGGCTTATAGCATTGTTGAAGGACAAACATATTCGCTGGTTTTCATGCCTGCTTCCTGAATGGCATCAAAACCGCCTTCAATATTCACAAGGTCATGGTATCCTCTCGATTTGAGAATGGAAGCTGTTATCATTGAGCGATATCCGCCAGCACAGTGTAAATACATTTCTTTTTCCTGTGAGTACTCTTCCATTTTGTCGTTGATGAAATCGAGTGGAATATTGCGTACTCCTTCTCCTTCAACGTGCTGTGACTTGTATTCGCTCTCTTTGCGAACATCAACCACTTCTTCTACTTTTCCGGCTTCAAATGCTTTTTTGAATTCTTCAGCACTTACTGATTTCACACTGTCGCATTCTTTTCCTGAAGCTTTCCAGTTTTCATATCCACCTTTCAGATATCCGAGTGTGTTGTCATAACCTACTCGTGAAAGACGTGTAACGGCTTCCTCTTCACGACCTTTCTCTGTGATGAGAACAATTTTTTGGTTCAGATCCGGAATAAGTGTTCCTACCCACACAGCAAAGCTTCCATCAAGTCCGATGAAGATCGAGTTTGGAACATGGCCTTCAGCGTAAGCTTCCGGAGAACGTACATCGAGCATAATAGCACCTTCAGCATTTACTACATCTTCAAATGTATCAGGATCGAGAGCTACGTTTCCTTTTTCTAGTACTTGATCAAAACTGCCGTATCCTTTTTTGTTCATCACAGCATTTTTAGGGAAGTACTGCGGTGGAGGTACGAGACCTTCAGTAACCTGCTTCACAAACTCTTCTTTAGTCATATCCTGAAGAGCATAGTTCGTTTTCTTTTGGTTACCCAATGTGTCAGTGGTTTCAGAACTCATGTTTTTACCACAAGCTGATCCTGCACCGTGACCAGGGTAAACTGTTAAGTTGTCTTCAAGAGGAAGTATTTTATTGTGAAGTGATTCGTACAAATGTCCTGCAAGATCTTCACGTGATAGATCTGTCTTCACTGCTAAATCTGGTCGGCCAACATCTCCGATGAATAAAGTATCACCGGTGAAGATCGCTTTGTTGTTGCCATCTTCATCAATGAGGAGATAAGTTGTCGATTCCATTGTGTGACCAGGTGTATGAAGCACTTTAATTTTTACATCACCAACTTCAAGGATCTCATCATCCTTGGCGATGTGAGCATCGTATTCCGGTTTGGCGTTAGGACCAAATACAATCTCAGCTCCTGTTTTCTTGGCCAGGTCGATGTGTCCTGAAACGAAATCTGCGTGGAAGTGCGTTTCGAGAACGTATTTGATTTTAGCGCCTTCTTCTTCAGCCTTTTTGATGTAAGGCTCAGTTTCACGAAGTGGGTCAATAATTACTGCTTCGTCTTTTGATTGAATGTAATAAGCACCTTGTGCTAAACATCCTGTATAGATCTGTTCTACTTTCATAACTGTCTGATTTATTTGTTAATTATATTATTAGTTTTTGTTCTTATCCAAATGTGTCGATAGCTCGTTCAATCATGATGTAAACTCCCATGATGAGGACAAACCATCCAAATGCCGGTTTTAGCTTTTCTCCTGATACTTTATTCGACAAAGCACTTCCCATGAAGATTCCGATTACGGCAATTCCTGAGAAAATCAGCAAGAATATCCAGTCGATATCCATATTTCCGATGTCACCGGTAAACCCGATTAAACTCTTCGTGGCTATGATCAGGAGTGATGTCCCTACAGCTTCTTTCATAGGAAGCTTTGATAGTACCACGAGTGCCGGAATTATGAGGAATCCACCGCCAGCACCAACCAGGCCGGTTAGGGTTCCGACCACTATACCTTCTACTATGATAAGCGGATAATTGAATTTTTGCTCTCCAACATCCTCAACTTTTGGCGTTTTTCTTCCTCTGATCATGGATATTGAAGCAGCGATCATCAGTGCTGCAAAAAGTACCATAATACCCAGGTCTTTTGTGATTGGGGTATCTCCCATTGAAAACATGACATCAGGGATTGATGGAACCAGGAATTTTCTCGTTGCGTACACAGCAGCGATTGATGGTAAACCAAAAACAACTGCTGTTTTGACGTTGACAAGTCCTTTCTTAAAGTAGGTACCTGTACCCACTAAACTCGATAGTCCAACAATGAATAATGAATAAGCTGTTGCTTCAACAGGGTCAGATCCCAATAAGTAAACGAGAACCGGAACTGTTAAAATTGATCCGCCTCCACCGATTAATCCTAGTGAAATTCCTATTACTGCTGCTGCGATGTAACCAAGTACTGTGAGTATTTCCATTTTTTAAATAATTTGTTGGTACAAAAGTACCCTGAGGAAGAATAGCTCACAGTAACAAAAATCACATATACTTTTTGCTATATGATTGACTCGTCAATTACTCTATCAGCTCAATTTGGTTGCGCGATAGTTTTACAAGCCCTTTCTTTTCAAGCTGCTTGAGGAGCCTGGAAACAACTTCACGGGAAGTGTTGAGCTCGTAGGCAATTGTTTGATGTGTGCCTTTGATAATATTTGAGCCTGTTGCTTCTGTTGCTTTTTCAAGGTATTCAACTAAGCGTTCGTCCATTTTGTGAAAAGCGATGCTATCGATTGTTTCGAGCAACTCATCAATCCTATCGTTGTAGGTTCTGATCACAAATTGGTACCACGAGCGGTAATTGCGAATAAAATGCTCCATTAAATCTACCGGAATCATGACGATTTCAGAATCCTCAAGAGCGACAGCTTTCACTTTACTCTTCTTGTTACCCATTGTACATACGAGACTAACAGCACAAGCCTCTCCCGGGTAAAGGTAGTAGAGTAGCAGCTCATTGGCTTCCTCATCTTCGCGAAATACTTTTATTTTTCCGTTCAGAACCAACGGAATTGACTTGATGTAAGACCCAACATCGAGTAGGGAGTCACTTTTACTAATTTTCTTACAAATACCCTTCTCTGCAATTTCTTGCTTGAGTTCAGGTTCTGAAAAAAGCGGGAACCGCTGATTGATGATATCAATATTTACTGGCATAGAATTTCATTTTGAGCAACAAATATAGATTTTACTATACTTAAAAAAAGAACTTACGAAAAATACGAAAATCAGTTTAGAACCTGAGTTCGATTATTATTTATAGATTCAAATATTCAAAGAAGCCATTAGACAAGGCTCTTTTGTGAAAATTTAGCGGGCTAAATTGAGCAAAAGAAACGCAGTATTAGTGGCTTCTTTGGAAACCCCACATATAAACAGCCATTTTCTTCCTAAAAGCTCGTCAATATAGCCCGCTATACTTTCCTTGCTTTTAGTCGAAACTCACTATTTATATGTGGTTTGAATCCTAAACTATGAATCGAACTCAGGTTTAAAGGACTTTGATATGTCCTTTAGCTTAAATTCGTTACTTTTGCCGACTCAAATTTTGAAGGATAAATTAATTGATATAATGGAAGTTACTCACAATTTGCAGGATGAGCTGAATGGAACAATCTCTATTAAACTCGCTAAAGACGATTACCGCGATAAAGTAGAGTCAATTTTAAAGGACTATCGTAAAAAGGCCCAAATGCCCGGTTTTAGACCTGGGAAAGTGCCAATGGGAATGGTGAAAAAGATGTATGGTAAAGCAGTTATGGCTGAGGAAGTAAACAAAATCCTCAGTGAAAAACTCAATAAGTACATCGAGGAAAAAGAACTTAAAGTTCTCGGTAATCCCCTTCCTAAAGAAGATGACTCTATCGAGTTTGATCCTGTAAAATATCCAGAACTCAACTTTGAGTTTGAAATTGGCCTGGCTCCGGATTTCAAACTGAAGATGAGTGAGAAAGATAAGTTTACGAAATACAAAGTGAAGATCGATGATAAACTCATCGATAAATATATTGCTGATCTTCAAAAGCGTTACGGAAAAGTGAGCGAAGTTGAAAAAGCTGCTGAGGAAGATATGCTTCACGGTAAATTCGTTGAGCTGGATGAAGACGGAAACGTTAAAGAAGGCGGAATTGAGAACCAGGGTACTATCACGCTTGAATTCATCGATGATGAGAAGCTGAAAAAGCAACTCACTGGTAAAAAGGTAGGAGACACCTTCAAAGTAGATCCTGCAAAAGTGAGCAAAGGCGAACAGGACATGGCGCAAATGCTTGGTGTTGAACCTCACGAAGCAGCTCAAATCAAATCTGAATTTGAGTTCACTGTTGAGAAAGTGTACCACATGAACTCAGCAGAAGTGAATCAGGATCTTTTTGACCAGGTATTTGGTGAAGGAGAAGTGAAATCTGAAGATGAATTCCGTGAAAAGGTAAAAGGCGAGCTCGAAAAAATGTTTGAGCGCGATGCTGATAACCTTCTTCAAAAGAACATCAATGACGAATTGATCGATCGTCACGAAATGGAATTCCCTGATACATTCTTGAAAAAATGGATCAAAGAAGCGAATGAAAAGCCTATCTCTGAAGAGCAAATTGAACAGGAATACCCTGATTATGCAAAGCAACTCAAATGGCAATTAATTCGTAACAAGATAGCTGAAGAGCACAAAATCGAGGTAAAAGAAGAAGAATTGATCGAATTCACTAAAGACCTCGTGAAACAGCAAATGGCTCAATACGGTATTCCTGAGCCAGAAGAAGAAATGGTGATGCAAAGCGCCATGAAAGTGTTACAGGACGAAAACCAATTAAGACAGGTTAATGACAACTTATATGCTCAAAAGTTGTTTGAAATGTTCAAAGACACTTTTAAAATTAAGGACAAAGAGGTTGACTTTGATGAATTTGTTAAATTAGCCACAGGTAAACCGGCTAAAAAAGGCATTTTAAGTAACCTCACAAACATGTTTAGTTAATTATGAGCGACTATAAAGAATTTGAAAAATACGCAGTAAAAGATCGCGGAATAGGATCAAACACTGTGCACGATTATGTTAAAGCATCAATGACTCCTTACATTCTTGAAGAGCGTCAAATGAACGTTCAGGCAATGGATGTATTTTCGAGATTAATGATGGATCGCATCATTTTTCTCGGAACTCCGGTCAATGATCAAATAGCGAATGTAATTCAGGCGCAGTTGCTTTTTCTGCAATCTGCTGATGCTGAAAAAGACATTTACCTTTACATCAACAGTCCGGGAGGATCAGTTTATGCCGGTCTAGGAATTTATGACACCATGCAATATATCGCGCCTGATGTAGCGACAATTTGTACTGGACTTGCAGCTTCAATGGGAGCTGTTCTCCTGGCAGCCGGAACTGACAAAAAGCGTTCTAGTCTTCCACATTCAAGAATCATGATTCACCAACCGATGAGCGGTACTCAGGGTCAGGTTTCTGATATGGAAATTGCGCTCAAGGAAACCACAAAAGTTCGTGATGAACTCTACTCAATCCTTGCAAACCACACGGGTAAAAAATTCGATACGATCAAGAAAGACTCTGATCGCGACTACTGGATGAGTGCTGCAGATGCCAAAGATTACGGCATGATTGACGAAGTGCTCACTAAAGATATTAAAACTAAAAAGTAATCATCGCAAGTAGCACCTTTGCTATTTGGGAAGGACGAATATGAAGGAGAAGGAAGAAATAAAGTGCTCGTTTTGCGGGCGTAAGAAAAGTGAAGTGGATATCATGATTGGTGGCCTCACAGGGCACATTTGTAATAATTGTGTTGAGCAGGCCATCAAGATTGTAGAAGAAGAAGAGAGCAGTAAGGTTCAGCAGTCTCTTGGTCAGAACCTGAACCTCCTCAAGCCGGCTGATATCAATTCACACCTTGATAAGTATATCATTGGACAGGAAGATGCTAAACGCGTTCTCTCTGTTGCCGTTTACAATCACTTCAAACGATTGACACAAAAAGTTGACGAGGATGAGGTTGAGATTGAAAAGTCAAATGTTGTATTGGTTGGGAAAACCGGGACAGGAAAAACACTTTTGGCCAAGACAATCGCTAAAATTCTCAACGTGCCTTTCTGCATTGCTGATGCTACGGTTCTGACCGAAGCAGGTTATGTAGGTGAAGATGTTGAAGCTATTTTATCAAGACTGTTGCAGGCTGCTGATTACGATGTTGAGGCTGCTCAACGCGGAATTGTATTCATCGATGAGATTGATAAGATTGCTCGTAAGGGCGATAATCCATCAATCACACGTGATGTATCGGGTGAAGGTGTTCAGCAAGCGTTGTTGAAGCTCCTTGAGGGATCTACAATTGGTGTTCCGCCTCAAGGTGGTCGCAAGCATCCTGAGCAAAAACTGGTACAACTCGAGACAAAAAACATCCTGTTCATTTGCGGTGGTGCTTTTGACGGAATCGATAAAGTTATCAGCCGTAGAATGAATACGCAGGCAATTGGTTACGGAAACAGAGCTGCCAAACAAATCGACAAGGAAAATATGTTGCAGTATGTAACTCCTGCAGATTTGAAAAGTTTTGGTTTAATTCCTGAGTTGATCGGGCGTTTTCCAGTATTGAGCTATCTCAATCCGCTCGATAAAGAAGCACTTGTGCGTATTTTAACCGAGCCGAAAAACAGCCTTGTTAAACAGTACAAGAAATTGTTTGAGATGGAAAATGTAGAGCTTTCATTCGATAAAAAAGTACTGGAATACATCGTTGAGAAATCGATCGAATTCAAATTGGGAGCACGTGGATTGCGCTCGATTTGTGAAGCGATTATGCTCGATGCAATGTACGATATTCCATCAAAAGCTGATGACTCAGATAAATCTGATAAAAAGGAAAAACAAAAACTTCATATTACGATCGATTACGCTAAAAAGAACCTGGAAAAATCAGGTATCAACAAGCTGAAAGTGGCTTAATTATAAGTTGAAAATATTGAAATTGAAACCCTTCCCTGATCGTTGAGATTGCGGAAGGGTTTTTTATTTATTACAAAGGAAATTTAACCGTCTCAGTAGTGTTGTAAAACGCTACTGAAAAACTGCTGCTACACGAGCGGCTAAAGTTGATCTCTCTTGTTGCGATGTTGGGAGCATTGAGAGCGGCTTTTCCCTGCATTGGGTTTTTGCAGGTGTAAGTGATCATCCAGTCTTCGTTGAACTGAGAGCTGAATTGCTGACCTCTAAAACTTATCCCTCCGTAACTCCCCGATCCTGAGAAACCATCGTCTTCAGCTAAGTAAGGAGTGAAGTTCCCGGTAGTGAATTTCAACGTATCAGAAAAGTTGAAATACATTTTTTGTGTTTTGATACCTTGTCCAAGTCGAAGAATTCTGGCATCAGTAAGTTCTCTCAAAATTCCTTCAGTTTGACTCGTTGAATCAGCCGTGTTGATATCCATTTCTCCCAGTAGTTCATAATTACCAATTTGATGAAAGTCAAATGAAACTCTCATTGATAGTGTTGAATCGTAAGGAGCGTAAAGCCAAACACGTAATCGGCCTTTTTTAGGGTAGTCGCGTTCTGTTATCTTGAGATCCTCTCCATAATTGATCAATATTTCTCTCGGATAACCGAATGTAGAATTTTGCGTGAGCATTAATGTATCCTCTTCACGTGGGAGGTAAAGTGTATCGTCAGTGCTCAAAAGCGTGTCGTTGATCAGTATTTCATGAATGCTCAAAAAAGCCTCGTTGTAAAGCTTCATGGCTCTTACCATATCAGTTGATGCTACAGTTGTATCATCGTTTTCGCGTTGGCTGTCATTACACGAAACGGAGAGCATCAAAACAGCCACAAGGGCTAGTATAGTTGTGGTTCTGACTGTGAATTTAAGGTAATTACCTGATCTAAAAATTTTCATAGTGAAACTGGTTGATTGTTCAAACTTAACCGATTGTCGCTAAAAATAATGATTTTATTGCGAATCATCGATTTTGTCCCAAATACAAAAGCTAAAACTGTATTCGTGACGATGATCAGGAGCGTGATCTTCTTTGCTCACGAGCTTCCATTTGTTCTCGTCAAATTGCGGGAAAAACGTGTTGCCATCAAACTCTTCATGAACACGTGTAATGTGCATGCGGTCTATGAGATTTTGCTCAAGCGCTATCTTGTAAATTTGCCCACCACCAATGATAAATGGCTCCTCATCTCCGGCTTTTTTAGCAATTTCTAAAGCTTCATTTAACGAGTGAACAACAATTGCACCATCAGCCTGGAAAGATTGGTCACGAGTGATAACGACATTGTCTCGGCCTTTTAATGGTCTGTACTTCAGCGGAATCGAGTCCCAGTTTTTTCTACCCATGATAACTGTGTGTCCGGCAGTAGTATCTTTAAAATATTTCAAATCGCGGGGTAGATACCAAATGAGATCATTGTCTTTTCCAATCACTCCGTTTTCTGCAACAGCAACGATTAATGAAACACGCTTAAAAGCCATTATTTATGATGTTTTTGAATATCAATTGGTGAAATATAAGTCAGTTTGTCTTTCACGGTCAGAGCCGAATGAATCATCGTCTCCGCAACTTGCCCAACGTGAACAGGACGCTGTTTTTTTAGCGGGCCAACAAGTAGTGGTTTCAGGAAACTCAACACTTTGTATCCCAAATTTTCGCCAAAACGCGAATCAGGACGTGAAGCTCCGTAAAGAAGTGAGGGTTGAATGATAACGAGCTGTTCAAAATCCAGTTTTTTCAGAGCCTCTTCAATTTCCCCTTTTACTTTCATATAAAAGAACAGTGAGTTTTCGTCAGATCCGTAAGCTGAAACGAGTACGAACTTTTTCACGTCAATCAACTTTGCCCATTTGGCAAAGTGCAGGGCATAATCGAAATCGACTTTTCTGAATTCTTCTTTTGATCCGGCCTGCTTTATCGTAGTACCCAGCGAACAAAAACCAACCTCGGCTTTTACTTTGAGCTCGATATTAGGGAGTTGGTCAAAGTCGATAACATGATTTTGTGTCTTTGGGTTCTGAAAATCGACATCACGCCTGTTGAGGCAGTGGATCTGACCGAAGTCATCATTGCTTTCGAGCTTTTCTACGAGCTGTTTTCCAATAGCCCCTGTGCTTCCTGCAAGTACAGTATTCATCATACTGCTACTGGAGCTTTAATGGCCGGCCATGGATCGTAGTTTTCGAGACTGAAATCGTCAATGCTAAAATCGAAAACGCTTTTCACTTCAGGGTTGAGCTTCATTTTGGGCAGCGGTCTAATTTCTCTGCTCAAAAGTTCTTTTGCCTGTTCTACATGATTTGAATAAAGATGTACATCGCCAAATGTGTGAACAAACTCACCGGGCTTTAATCCTGTTCCCTGGGCTACCATTTGAGTGAGTAGTGCATAAGAAGCAATGTTGAAAGGAACACCTAAAAATGTATCAGCACTTCTTTGGTAAAGCTGGCAACTGAGTTTTCCTTCACGCACATAAAACTGGAACATTGTGTGGCAGGGAGGAAGTCCGGCTTTTGCCATCTCTTCAATTTCAGCAGCATTCCACGCACTCACGATGAGTCTGCGAGAGTTTGGGTTTCGTTTGATTTCTTCAGTGACCCATTTTAATTGATCGGTACCGTTGAAATCGCGCCATTGTTTACCGTAAACAGGTCCCAGTTCACCGTATTTTTGTGCAAATTGATCATCTGTTTTGATCTTTTCTACAAACTCTTTCTTCGCTTTTTTCCACTCATCAGAATATTTCGGGAGCTTTTTGTCCAGATTATTATCAGTAAGCCATTTTTGAAAAGGCCATTCATTCCAAATATTGACTCCGTTTTGGACCAAATACCGGATGTTAGTATCACCGGCAATGAACCATAACAATTCATGAATAATAGATTTCAGATGAACTTTTTTAGTTGTTAAAAGCGGGAATCCTTCCTGTAAATCAAAGCGCATTTGATATCCGAAATGCGAATATGTTCCCACGCCTGTTCGGTCTTCACGGTACTGGCCTTTATCCAGTAAAAAATCAAGCAACTGATGATACTGTTCCATAATGATGAACTGAAAAAATGATGGAACAAAGTAACATTTTTTGACTGTCGATTGGAAATTAAATTAGCATTCCAACAATTGATGCTGTGAAAAGGCAAGCGAGCGTTCCGCCAACGAGTGCCTTGATTCCGAGGTTTGAAAGTAGTCCTTTTCTATTTGGTACGAGGGAACCGATTCCGCCAATTTGAATTCCGATTGAAGCAAAATTCGAGAACCCACAAAGGATATAAGTTGCCATGACAACACTTTTTTCGTGAGTGAATAACTCGGCAGCTTTCATTTTGCCAAGCGTCACATAAGCGTAAAACTCGTTGAGAATGGTTTTTTCTCCCAGTAATTGGCCAACAAGGACTACATCATCCCATGGGACACCTAGCACATATGCTATTGGCGCAAACAAGTAACCGATTACAAACTGAAATGAAAAGTTATCATAGTTCGTATTTTCAGCTATCCAGACGTTAAACCCACCAATTTCACCAATTTGTTCGAGGATGTAATTTCCAAAATAGATGAAAGCAGTGAACACGAGCAACATTCCGGCAACATTTACCGCGAGTTTGATACCATCTGTAGTGCCGTTTGAAATAGCTTCAAGCACATTAGCGCCCATGTTTTGTTTTTGCATGCTCACATTGTCCTCGATCGGTTCGGTTTCCGGGACGAGCATTTTAGCAGCTACGAGTCCGGCCGGGGCACTCATAATAGAAGCTGCCAGTAAGTGTTTGGCAAAAAGAATTTTCTCAGCCGGATCACTTCCACCTAAGAAGCCGATGTATGAAGCGAGCACCCCACCGGCAATAGTTGCCATGCCACCTGTCATGAGCGCCATCATCTCAGACTTCGTCATTTTGAGTAAGTATGGTTTCACCAAAAGTGGTGCTTCAGTCTGTCCCATGAACATATTTCCTGCTGCGGCTAAACTTTCAGCTCCGCTCAGTTTCATGGCCCTTTTCATCACCCATGCAAAACCGTAAACGATTTTTTGTAAAATTCCGAGGTAATAAAGAAGGCTGGTCAGAGCCGAAAAAAAGACGATTGTAGGAAGCACATTAAAAGCGAAGTTCATCAGAGCCGGATCGATTTCACCGGTTTCAAAGTTTCGGAATAAAAACTCTGTACCGAAGTAGGTAAATGAAATCACTTTGACGAAAGCCCTGCTGAAAAACTCAAATACATCTGCAACAGCCGGTACTTTAAGCACACCAATAGCAAATATAAACTGGATAATAAGGCCTTTGATAACCAGTGACCAGTTGATGTTTTTGCGTTTTTCGCTCAACAGGTAAGCGATAAAAAGCAAAAAAAGGATTCCGATCAATCCTTTAAGTACAGAAACGAAAGTAATGCTGGAAATCATTTGCCTCGATTACCTCACAAAGAAAGTAAATTTATGAGAATGGGAGCGTAGGAGATTTAGTGTAATGGGTTTGGATCTGACTGAAGTTCTAATTTGAGTGTCTCCTGTCAATTTCATCGCGCAATTTTGAGGCTAACTCGTAATCTTCTTCCTCAATTGCTTTATCGAGTTTTGTTTCGAGTTCTGAAATCGACAGCGCATTCAGTCCTTCTTTTTGCTGTTTTGGTTCAGATCCGGCAGATGTAACATCAGTTTGGCTTGCAGCTTCTTCCTCTTCAATTGAAATACCTGCCTGCGACATGATGAATTCGTAGGCATAAATGGGGCATTTGAAGCGCACAGCCAATGCGATTGCATCGGAACTGCGCGCGTCAATTTCTTCTTCTTTAACACCGTTATCCAGAATGAGCTTTGCGTAAAAAACGCCTTCTACGAGATTGTAGATTATTACTTCTTTCAACTTTACATCAAACCGATCGGCCACGGTGAAAAACACGTCATGTGTGAGTGGTCTGCTCGGTTTCATTTTTTCCAGCTCAATGGCTATTGCCTGGGCTTCAAAGTTGCCGATAATAATAGGTAGCCTTCGTTTTCCTACGTCATCACCCAGGATGAGAGCGTAGGCTCCCGTTTGAGTTTGACTGTAAGATAATCCTACAATGTTAAGTGCTACTTTTTTCTCCATAGAACAAAGCCCATCCGGGCACGTGTGCTTTAGTGAATATGATTAGTTCTCAGCCTGAAAAGCTTCGATCGCCTTATTCAACTTTGGTACAACTTCAAAAGCATCACCAACGATACCGTAGTCTGCTGCTTTGAAGAATGGAGCTTCAGGGTCAGTGTTAATGACAACGATCACCTTACTGCCGTTAACTCCGGCAAGGTGCTGAATAGCTCCTGAAATACCAACTGCGATGTACAGATTAGGGCGAATCGCGATACCTGTTTGTCCCACGTGTTCGTGGTGAGGTCTCCAGCCCACATCAGAAACTGGTCTTGAACAAGCTGTAGCTGCTCCTAAGTTTTTCGCAAATTCTTCGATCATTCCCCAGTTTTCAGGACCTTTAAGACCGCGACCAGCAGAAACTACGAGATCAGCCTCAGTCAATGGAATGCCTCCATCTGTGTTAGCTTTTTCAACATTAGTTACAGTAATTCTTGAGTCACCGAGATCAGCGCTGAATTCCTCAACCTGAGCTGTTCCACCAACTTCTTCTTTTCCTACTGAATTAGGGAGAATTGAAATAACTTTTTTCTCAGTATTCACTTTGTACATAGCGAATGCTTTTCCTGAGAATACGTTCTTTTTCACGACAAAACCATCAGACGTATCAGGGTAATCTACTGCACCTGAAACGAGTCCGGCTTTGAGTTTTGCACTCAAGATCGGTGCAACACTTTTACCTGTGAAATCCTGAGCGAATACGATGATATCAGCACCTTCCTGCTCAGCTGCTGCAGCTGTTAATTTGGCGAGCTTAGTTGGTAACATGTTCGTAACAGACTTGTTGACCAATACCTTTTTAGCTCCGTATTTACCGAGTGCTTCAAGGTCTCCATTGTCCACATCACCGTAAGTTATGGCAACAGCTTCGCCACCTTCTTTATCAGCTACTTTAGCAGCATAAGAAACAACTTCGTATGACGATTTTGAGATTTTTCCTTCTTGTGTATCTACAAATGCTAGTACTGCCATGATTAAATTACTTTAGCTTCTTTGTGTAATAATTCTACCAACTCTTCAACATTTTCCGGGTCAACCAGCTTCACATCACCTTTTTCAGGTGGAAGTGCATAAGAAACAACTTCAGTCAATTCCTCAGCGTCAACCGGTTCCACAACTTCGAGTTTTTTACTTCTGGCAGCCATGATCCCACGCATATTTGGAATGCGTTGCTCAGCCATACCTTTAGCAGCACTTAAAACAAATGGAGTTTCAACTTCAAGTGTTTCTTTACCGCCCTGTATATCTCTTACGATAGTTGCTTTGTTGCCATCTAAATCCATTTTAGATGCATTTGAAATGTATGGTAGATCCATGATTTCAGCAACCATTCCGCCAACCTGACTTCCGTTATAGTTGATGGTTTCTTTTCCTAAAAGAACCATGTCGTAATCATTTTCTTTGGCGTAATTTGCTATTTGTGAAGCTACGTGATAAGCGTCTTTAGGTTCTGAATCAATACGTACAGCATCATCAGCGCCAACTGCAAGTGCTTTTCTAATGATCGGATCCACATCTTCCTTCCCAACAGTGATCGTTGTAACTGATCCTCCCTGTGCTTCTTTAACTTCAATACCTCTAACGAGTGCGTACCACTCATCATAAGGGTTTACGATATACTGAACTCCTGATTCATCAAACTCTTTATTGTCATTTGTGAATTTGATTTTCGTAGTTGTATCAGGAGCTTTGCTAATTCCTACTAATATTTTCATTGTTAATTGTTTTAACGGTAAAAATCAAAGCGATTACAAAACTAACCAAATTAAGCGCAGTCTAAAAACTGACACCATAAAAAGTATGCATGCATAAGAACTACTTTACTTGTTTAAACAAGATTGTTGCTGAAGGGTTTATTTTTTACATTTGCGCCACTTGAAATATTACGAATAATGAGAGAAATCCAATTCAGAGAGGCTATAAAAGAAGCCATGACAGAGGAAATGAGAAAAGACGAGAACGTCTTCCTCATGGGTGAAGAAGTAGCCGAATATAACGGAGCTTACAAAGCATCTCAAGGTATGCTCGATGAATTTGGCTCTAAAAGAGTCATCGATACACCAATTTCAGAACTCGGTTTTGCGGGTATTGGTGTTGGAGCAGCAATGAACGGATTGCGCCCAATTGTCGAGTTTATGACCTGGAACTTTGCTATTCTCGCAGCCGATCAGGTGATTAACTCTGCTGCTAAAATGCTTCAAATGAGTGGTGGACAGTACAATGTGCCAATCGTGTTTAGAGGTCCAAATGGGCAGGCAGGACAGCTCGCTGCTACACACTCGCAGGCTTTTGAATCAATTTACGCCCACATACCGGGTCTTAAAGTGATTACTCCGAGTAATCCGTACGATGCTAAAGGACTATTGAAGTCAGCTATTCGTGATGATGACCCTATTGTTTTCATGGAAAGTGAGAAAATGTACGGTGATAAAGGAGAAGTGCCTGATAGCGAGTATTTGGTTCCGATCGGGAAAGCTGATGTGAAGAAAGAAGGATCTGATGTAACAATCGTTTCTTTTGGAAAAATCATGAAGGTGGCTCTCCAGGCGGCTGAAGAACTCGAAAAAGAAGGCGTTAGTGCTGAGGTGATCGATTTGAGAACAATTCGACCATTGGACTACGAAACAATTATACAGTCAATCAAGAAAACGAATAGACTCGTGATTTTGGAAGAGAGCTGGCCGATGGCTTCAATTTCAACTGAAATTTCTTATGTCGTTCAGAGTCAGGCATTCGATTATCTCGATGCTCCAATCCGCAGATTGACACAGGCTGATACGCCATTTGCATTTGCTAAAGAACTCATCGATGAAGCTCTTCCGGGAGTTGAAGATGTTGTGAAAGCAGCAAAAAAATCGAAGTACTTGATTTAAGGTAAAAATAGAATATTTAGATAAATGAAGGCTGTTTCCTAATGGATTCAGCCTTTTTTCGTTTAAAAACAGTTCTAAAAGCATCTCTTTATTTTATTCTATATTTGAGACTTTTGAAATTTTCAGAACCTAAACCTTTAATTAAATAAACATTATTTCAAAAGTTAAATGATATGGAAAATCTAGTATACCTATTACCGCTTTTTGGAGTAGTAGCGCTTATCTACATGGTCTTTTTGAGAAAATGGGTCAATAAGCAGGACTCAGGAGGGGCGCGAATGAAAGAACTCGCAGCATTTATCAGAGAGGGAGCGCTCGCCTTCCTCAGTGCTGAATATCGGGTTCTGACCATTTTTGTGATTGTTGCCGGGGCTCTACTCGGACTCATTTCCTTTCTGGTTCCCACAACGCATTGGTTCATCGTAGTTGCGTTTGTGATTGGAGCAGTTTTTAGTGCAGTAGCCGGAAACATAGGAATGCGTGTTGCAACTGCAGCCAATGTGAGAACCACACAGGCTGCCAGGACTAGTTTGCCTAAAGCATTGAAAGTTTCGTTTTCTGGCGGAACTGTTATGGGACTTGGTGTAGCAGGGTTGGCAGTATTTGGACTCAGCTTTTTGTTCTCAATACTATTTGCCTGGTTCATGGGCGGTACGTGGACAAACACTCACGACATGACGGTTGTACTGGAGGCGCTTGCCGGATTTTCATTAGGTGCAGAATCTATCGCGTTATTCGCTCGTGTTGGTGGAGGGATTTACACAAAAGCGGCTGATGTTGGAGCCGATCTCGTTGGTAAAGTTGAAGCCGGAATTCCTGAAGACGATCCACGAAATCCGGCTACTATCGCTGATAACGTTGGTGACAATGTTGGTGATGTTGCCGGTATGGGAGCTGATCTTTTTGGATCTTACGTGGCAACAATGCTGGCTGCAATGGTACTCGGTAATTACGTGATCACCGATATGGGAGGGAGTATCAACGATGCTTTTAATGGCATTGGCCCAATTTTACTTCCCGTAGCAATTGCAGGTGTAGGATTGATCTTTTCTATAATTGGAACACTGTTCATCAAAATCAAGAGTAATGATGCTAAAGAATCTGAGGTTCAGGCTGCGTTGAATCGCGGTAACTGGTCTTCAATTATCTTAACTGCTGTAGCAGCTTATTTCCTTATCGCCTGGATGCTCCCCGATACACTAACTATGAACTTCTTTGGAATGGGTGTTTCAGAGGTTGATAGCATGAATGTTTTTTATGCTGTTTTAGTAGGTCTTGTTGTGGGTGGAGCTATTTCATATTTCACTGAATATTACACAGGTCTCGGCAAAAAACCTGTTATGAGTATCGTTCAGAACTCATCAACAGGAGCGGCAACAAACATAATTGCTGGTCTTGGCGTGGGGATGATCTCCACATTTTCATCAGTTCTGTTGTTTGCCGGTGCAATTTGGGGCGCTTACACACTTGCAGGTTTCTATGGAGTTGCGATTGCAGCATCTGCAATGATGGCAACAACAGCAATGCAATTAGCAATTGATGCTTTTGGTCCGATCGCGGATAATGCCGGAGGTATTGCCGAGATGTCTGAATTACCGGAAGAAGTTAGAACACGAACTGATATCCTGGATTCTGTTGGTAACACGACTGCAGCAATTGGTAAAGGTTTTGCCATTGCATCTGCGGCTCTGACCGCTTTAGGACTTTTTGCAGCTTATGTAACATTTACCGGAATTGACGGTATCAACATTTTTAAAGCAAATGTTCTCGCTGCGCTTTTCGTTGGTGGAATGGTACCTGTGGTATTTTCAGCTCTTGCTATGAAATCTGTTGGTAAAGCGGCCATGGAAATGGTGAAAGAAGTTAGAAGACAATTCAAAGAGATTCCTGGTATTATGGAATCAAAAGCACAACCGGAGTATGGTAAATGTGTTGATATTTCAACTCAGGCTGCTCTTCGCGAAATGATGCTCCCTGGAGCAATGACAATTTTTATTCCGATTGTAATTGGATTTGCTATGGGTCCGGAGCCACTTGGTGCTTACATGGCAGGTGTTGCTGTTTCTGGTGTTCTTTGGGCAATTTTCCAAAACAATGCCGGTGGAGCATGGGACAACGCCAAAAAATCATTTGAAGCCGGAGTTGAAATCGATGGGGAAATGACTTACAAAGGTTCTGAAGCGCACAAAGCAGCCGTTACAGGTGATACAGTTGGCGACCCATTTAAAGATACTTCCGGTCCGTCAATGAATATTTTGATTAAGTTGACATGTCTTGTCGGACTGGTAATTGCACCAATCTTAGGTCAGGTTTACGGTGGAGGCGAAGCCCACGGTGAAGGAATCACAAACAGTGAAGAGGCTTACATCGAGGAAGAGATTAAAGAAATGGAAGCTAAAGAAGCTTCAAAAGATCTTTCTAAAGTATCAGGCCTGTGGGCAATTGATGGTGATCACACATACATCGATTTTGAAATCAGGCACCTGTTGTCAACATCTAAAGGAAACTTTGGTGATGTAAGCGGATCTTTTGAAGTAGGAAGTGATATAAGAAATAGTAATATCGATATCATGATTGATGCTGCTTCAATCAATACACGAAATGAAAAACGCGATAAGCATTTGAGAGGTGAGGATTTCTTTCATGTTGAGAAATACCCAACGATCAAGTTTAGCTCAAGTGATGTTGAAAAAACTGCTGTTGGTTATGTAGCTCACGGAGAATTGAGCATGCGTGGTGTTACTCGTGAAGTTGATCTTCCGTTTACTTTTGCAGGTGTTGAGGAGTCTCCCTACAAAGAAGGCTTGATGGTATCTGGCTTTGAAGGCGAGTTGACTATCGACCGAAATGATTACGATCTCGGTTATCAGCCAGCTCCCGGAATGTTAGGTAAAGAAGTGACCATTCACTTTGATGCTGAAGCACAGCAGATGCAGGAATAAAATCAAAACATCTTCATTGAAACAGGCCGTCCGGTTTTGGATGGCCTTTTTTAGTTGTAAACATCCAGATAAGTTCCGTCAAAATTAGTTTTGTATTGCTTGAGCGGTTGAGTAGCAGGTCCTTTTTGAACAGAGCCGTCATAAATTGAAAACCTTGATCCGCTGCACGGATCTTCAGCAGCAATATTTGTTGAGTCAACAAACACCTGACATCCATCATCAGGCTTGTAAGGAGAATGACGATCATAGGCATTGAATTCATTTGGACCCTGTCTGTAAATCAGGATTCCACGACTTCCGCCCGAGTAATACTCCCAGCCTCCGGTTGCCTGGAGATCAAAATTTGCAGGGTTGTTGACATTGATTCTCAGGTTAACCCGAACACGAGGTATGTTCGTACTCTGTTCGTTTTTATTACATTTGGTTTGGCTGAAAAGCAGGATAAATGCTATTAACCAAACACGTACCGCATAGCCTGCGTACTTCATAAAAAATGTTTTTATGGTAAAACGCTTTTTACAAACGTTAGTTGTGCTATTTTTATTGGCAGGAACCACAGCTGTTCAGGCTCAGGATAAAAAGAAAACGAAGATACCAAAAGATAAAGAAAAGTACGCTGAAGAAAAGGCTAAGGAAAAAAAAGAAAAACAAAAAGAAGTCCGTGAAGAGCTGAAAGAGCGGCATAGAGAACTGCAAAGTAAAGAAACCAAAAAGCGGATGAAACGCTCTAAAAGGCGATCTGAAAGAATGAAAAAAGGAAAACGCAAAGTGCCTTTTTGGAAGCGCTGGTTTAGGAGACATTGATCATGGAAGACATTAGCAATTATTTTTATCTCATTTTTCTCGCCATTAGCTTGATATTTGGGTTTTTGGGAAAAAAGAAGAAAAAGGGGGCTGAGAATGAAAAATCCTCAGGCTCTGATTTTATTACCAACTTTTTAGACGAACTCGACCCTGATGGCGGGCAACGGGATGACCGAAGAAAGCCTGAGCCAGTTACTCATCAACAATCAGAACCGGAGCCCGAGCCGGCAATGGAGAGTTCTCAAACGAATGTAAGCGACTCGAGGAGACCGTTATCAGAACTGGTAAAAGATAACGATGTCAGCAAAAAAGCTGAAGAATTGCGTCAACGAAGTCGTAAAGAAATTGCATCGGCCGATACGAAAATGGACTTTCACAAGCAGCAAAGTGCTTTGAAATTGGCTAAAAGGAGAAATGCTCGAAAGAATCATCCTCTTGATGGTATTGACTTTGATATAAAAAATGCAGTAATTTATGATGCAATTTTGAATAGGCCTAAATTCTGATCAATAGACCAAAATATTATCTGTCAATCCTTTTTTTGCTCTCGTTCTTTTCCCTGAACCTGAGAGCTCAATCCTATTATTTTAAATCGTACAATGTTGAAGATGGCTTGCCTTTCATCAAGGTGAACAGCATGACACAAGCATCTGATGGAACACTTTGGCTTGGTGGTTATGCGGGAATTGCCAGGTATGATGGCTTGTCTTTTGAAACTCCTCAACTCAAAAATGAAATTATTCATTCCAATGTTTCTGTTCTCAAGAATGATGGAGAATCAATTTGGGTAGGAACAACTAAAGGTGTTTCGCGAATTGTAAATGATTCAGCGATAAACATTGATATTAATGACGGCCTCAGCGAGTTAGCAGTACGGGATATTGTATTGGTCAATGATGCCGCCTATATCATACACCCAGGTTCAATTACTGTTTTGAATGGTGAAAATCCGATTGATACAATACACGCAGGCACTGATATGAGACTTCGGGTGGGTTCGTGGTACAGAGATGCTCTTTGGGTCGGCTCTGACCGTGGACTGTTAAAAGTGAATGAGAATGACAGCCTTTTACCTGTATCGTTTTCCAGTCAATTCAGAGCCAGGGTTCACGCATTTGAGATAGTGGGGGATAAGCTCTATTTTGGATCTGACCATGGGCTGCACAGCACAACTGATGGTGAGAGCCTCGAGACCTTTGGTGTGGTAAACGGCTTGCTAGGCAGTACAGTGAGCAATATTGTACAAAAAGACTCAAACGTTTTGTGGGTATCTACAGAGTTGGGGCTCAATCAAATTAAAGGAGATAAGGTGAGTTTGTTGTTGATCGATGATCACCCCGGAAGCAACCATGTTAAAACATTTTTTACTGATTATGAAAATAACACATGGGTGGGAACTGATTTTGGTCTTTATAAATCTGTAGGGAATGCGTTTGAGCACTTTTCCTACAAAGATGGTTTGAGGAGTAATTTTATATATGGAATTGAGGCTGATTCAAGAGGGAATATATGGGTAGCTACTGAGAGTGAAGGAGTGTATAAATACAATGGAAGAAATTTTACCGGTTACTCAGTTTATCATGGATTGCCTAACAATAGAGTGAGGAGCATTCATGCAAAAGGAGATAGCCTGCTCATAGGAACACTGAATGGCTTTGTTGTTAGGGAGAAAGGTGTCTTCAAACGAGTCAAAAACGGCCAAATTCCCGCTTACAGTATTCAGGATGTTAATGGCTATGGAACATTAATAGGGAGTAGATCGGGAGTAGCAAAGTTTGAAAAGGATAGTATAAGATGGCTTTTTAGAGATACTACTAAAAAATACAATGTTTGGGATATAGTTAACACTGAGGATTCAACCCTGTGGATAGGAACTTTTGAGGGAGGTTTATTACATTATAGAAATGGAGAGTTGTTAGATGGAAATGAAATCACCGGTATTCCCTTTTCTCAGCATATTGCTATTGTAAGAGATTTTAAAAATAATTTGTGGGTTTCTTCATTTGATGGTGTCTATCATTATGACATTCAGAACCGAACAGCCAAAAGGTATAGTACGGAAAACGGGCTCAGTTCAAACCTTATATATACGCTTGATATTGATGAGTCTAATAACCTTTGGATCGGTTCAAACCAGGGAGTGAACAAAATCAACCTTGAGGATTATTATGAATTCGATCAGATCCATTTTGCAGCTTATGGAATTAATGAAGGGTTTGTTGGTGTTGAGTCAAATGCCAATGGCTTATTCATAGATGAGAATCAAAATGTTTGGCTGGGAACCGTAAACGGACTCATGCGTTTAGATCCATCCAGGTTACAGGAAAACAGGAAAGAGCCAAAACTTCAAATTACAGATATTGAGCTTTTTTACAAAGACACCAATATTATCAATGGAGTTCATTTACCTCATGATCAAAATACAATCAGTTTCCAGTACAATGGTATATCATTGACCAACCCTGAGAAAGTACGCTACCGAATAAAACTTGAAGGGTATAGTGAGTGGTCTCCGGTTACAGATAAAAGAGAGGCTACTTACAACAATTTGCCACCGGGGCGATACACTTTCAAAGTGTTGAGTTCCAATAATACCGGAGTTTGGAATGAAGAACCCAAATCATTCAGTTTCACAGTAGAAAAACCTTTTTGGCAAACTACCTGGTTCAGAATATCAGGAACAGGTTTAGTTGTATTGATACTGTTTTCGTTTTATCAGGTTAGAGTGAATAAAATTAAGAGGAAGTCCAAATTAGAGAGAAAGCTTGATAACCTCAAGCTGCAGGCTCTTCGTTCGCAAATGAATCCGCATTTCATCTTTAATTCGATGAATAGTATTCAGCATTTCATCAATAGCAATGAAAAGCGAGAGGCCAATTATTACCTCAGTAAGTTTGCATTATTAATGCGTAAAACCCTTGAAAACTCAAGACAAACAGCTATTTCGCTTCAATCAGATCTTGAAGCATTGAAACTGTATGTTCAATTAGAGCAGTTACGTTTTCCAAACAAGTTTGATTTTGATTTGAATATTGATGAAGGAGTAGATCCACGTCAAACATTGATCCCACCAATATTAATTCAGCCCTTCGTGGAGAATGCCGTAATTCATGCCTTTAAAGACGTGGATTATAAAGGAAAAATAAAAGTCACATTGAAAAACGAGAATGAATACCTTGTATGTAGAGTTGAAGATAATGGAATCGGACTGAGTGAAGCATCAAAAAAACAAGTACATTCAACCCATAAATCTGCAGCGATGGATATCATGAATGAGCGGGTTGACACATTATCAGTCTTGTACAAAACAAGACTCGATATTGAAATTGTCGATTTAAAAGATGAGGATTCATCGGGAACACTAATAATATTGAAAATACCCATAATTGACCATGAAAACACTGACATGTATATTAGTTGATGACGAGGAAAAGGCTCGTGATAATTTAGAAAACTTGATCAAGGAGTATGTTGAAAAGCTTCAAATAGTAAAAAAGTGCAGCAACATTACTGAAGCTTCAAAAGCAATTGACGACTACGATCCTGATATCATCTTTCTCGACATTGAGATGAATACAGCAACAGGATTTGATTTGCTGGAAAAGCTCAAAGATGACTGGTACAATGTAATATTCGTTACTGCTCATGACGAGTATGCAGTGAAAGCATTTCGATACTCGGCAACTGATTATCTACTCAAGCCTATTGATATTGACGAATTAATTGAATCAGTTGAGAAAATCCGTAACGGTCAGAGCCAAAAAGAGCAGGCTTTAGATGTGAACGCTGGATCTGATCGTGATGTGAAAAAGCTCGCTGTTCCAATTCATGATGGAGTTAAGCTCGTGAGTATAGATGAAATAATCAGGTTTGAAGGAACAGGTAACTATACAAATGTATTTACCGATGAAGGTGATAAGGGAACATTTTCAAAAGGGATTAAACATTTTGAGGAGATGTTGATGCAAAAGAGCTTTGTTCGAGTTCATCGTTCACATTTAGTTAATATTAATTTTATCAAAGAGTACCATAAAGGTAGAGGAGGTTTTATCATCTTAAAAGACGGTACACAGCTGGAAGTATCTCGAAGAAGGAAGCACGATTTGATGGATAAAATGATCAGTTAATGTTAAAAAAAGCCCGAATACGAAATTTTTTCTACCGAAATCACTTTGTCACTTGTTAAGAGACCTTAAATTCGCGACCTTTATTCTGTATTTAGCAGTAGTTGAAAAATAACAAAAGTGAGTTTTTGTTTGCCTTTTAAATAAGCGTATTTGTTTTTTATAAAGCTGTTAATCAAAGTGCTGGAGTTAGCTTTAGTGAATTGATTTGTATTTGGCTTTGAGTTTTATATATCTTTACGCGCCTTTTTAAAACGTTGAGGAAGAACAAAATTCACGTTATTAAACCTTAAAATATGTTAAGAAAGTTACTTTTAACGGTAGTAGTTATTCTGGTGAGTCAGACAGTTATGCTTGCGCAAACTGGACAGGGGTCAATCCAGGGTAAGTTATTAGATGAAAAAACAGGAGAGCCAATTCCTTTTGCAAACATTGTTTTAGAGAGGAATGGTGTGCAGCAGGCGGGTACGTCAACAGACATGGATGGTAAGTATAACATTAAGCCTGTAGAGCCGGGAACCTACACTTTAAAGGCTTCTTTCGTTGGGTATCAGTCAAAAGCTATTCAGGGGATTAAAATTAACTCTGGTAAAATTTCTTTTGTTGATGTTAAACTATCATCTTCAGTTGAAAACCTGGAAGAATTTGAGGTTGTTGACTATAAAGTACCGTTGATTGAGAAAGATAATACATCTGCTACAACAACCATTACTAAAGAAGATATTGATAAAATGCCAACACGTGGTGCTACTGGGTTAGCACAAACAGTAGGCGGTGTATATTCTCAGGATGATGGTTCTGGAGATCTAAATATTCGCGGTGCGCGTTCTGATGCTAACTATTACTTTATTGATGGGATTAAGGTTCGTGGATCTAATAACCTGCCACAAAGTGCCATTGAGGAGGTTTCAGTTATTACTGGAGGATTGCCTGCTCAATATGGTGACGTTACAGGTGGTGTTATTAGTATTACTACTCGAGGTCCATCAAAGAATTACTTTGGTAGTGTTGAATACATTACATCAGGTTATAAAATCGGTGATGAGGTTTACGGATTAGATAAATTTGGTTACAATCTTTTTGAGGGTAGCGTTTCTGGACCACTTATTATGAAAAAAGATTCTTCAGGAGAGAAAACGGAGCCTTTAGTAGGTTTCTTCCTTTCTGGTAACGTACAATCTACTCAAGATCAACGACCATCAATTACAGGTTCCTGGAAAGTGAAAGATCAGGCTCTAGCTGAATTGCGACAGGATCCTTTGCGTTATGCTACGCAGGGAACCGGAGCTTTTCAAAATGCTGATTTTCTTAGATTAAACAATTTCGAAAAAGTAAGAACTCGACCAAATAACGATCAAAACCGTTTTGTAGTTAATGGTAAATTAGACTTTAATACAGGAGAAACTACTAATTTGACTTTTGGCGGTAGTTATGAGTGGCAGCAACGAAAAGTTTTTGATTATGATTATTCTCTTTTTAATTATGATCAATACCCCGAAGAGACTACTTCAACATGGAGGGTCTTTGGTCGTTTTACTCAACGATTCAATAACAGTTCTGATGAAGATAATGAGAGTGTAGTTAAAAACGCTTACTACACTGTTCAGGCAGATTATAGCCAGAACAACTTTAGAAGATGGGATGCAAATCATCAAGATAATCTTTGGAATTACGGTTATTATGGCCAATTTGAAACTGAGCAAGCTAGAACTTATGAGTTGACAGAGGATGCTCAGGTGTACTCTCGTTCAAACCCCGATAGTTTACTTTGGTCTGGACGTGCTTACTTACAAAGCACATTCACTGATACATTAATTGGGTTTAGCCCATCTAATATTAATAGTGGAGCAGCTGAATTTACCAGTACTTATTACGAGCTCTTTGGATGGCAGGGATATGATGAAAATGGAGATCCTGTTTTTGATAAAGAATTAGCTTCAGATTTTTCTGGAGATAATCAGGGAGGATCACTGATTTATAACCCTGAAAACAGTACATTGAGGCCATATTCCTCTGCAGAAAACTTCTTCCTTCGTTCTTATAATAACATTCGTCAAAACGGAGGTTTTGTTAATGGAGATCTTACAGGAAGCAACGCCATTAGTGTTAATGACGTATGGGACAGCCATGCTACTCCTTTTAACTCTTACACAAAGAACCAGAGAAACCAATTTCGATTGAGTGCAACAGGTTCAGCTGACATTAAAAACCATAACATAAGCTTGGGATTTGAATATGAACAACGAATTGATCGTTCTTACGGTATGGCTCCCGCAGGAATGTGGTTCATTGGTCGTTTGAGAACCAATAGTCACCTGGATCAGTTGAATACTGATGTAGGTGAAATAATTGGATATTCTAATTCAACACCAATTATCAACTTTGAAAGACAAAATGCTTCGCCAGGTGAGTATGCAGGGGAGGTTAATAACGACAACCAGTCATTCTTCGATTATAATCTTCGCCAGAGCCTTGGTTTAGACCCTGATGGTAATGACTTTATTGATTTCAACTCATTATCACCAGAGGATATGGAGGTTGAATATTTCTCAGCTAATGAATTGTTGAATAACGGTTCTGAGTTAGTTTCATATCATGGTTATGATGCATATGGTAACAAAATCAATGATAATCCCAGCATTGATGATTTCTTTAATGAAACTGATGAGTATGGAAACTATACTCGTCCAATTCCTTCATTCCGCCCTACGTATGTAGCAGGTTGGATTCAGGATAAGTTTGCATTTGACGATCTCGTATTCAACGTAGGTTTGCGTATTGACCGCTACGATGCGAATCAATCTAACCTTGTTGACCCTTATGTTTTATTCCCTACTGTTAGAGCAGGAGAACAGGAAGTTCAGTCACTTGCTGAGTCAATGGGAGAATATACTGTTCCGGGTAACATCGGAGATGATTATGTAGTTTACGTTGACAATGTTGAAGATCCTTCTTCAATTGTTGGTTACCGTAATGAGGAAACATGGTTTGATGCTCAGGGTGCTGAATTAGCAGATGGATCTAGCCTTCAAACTACATCAGGTAATGTAGCTCCATTATTAGTAGATAAGCAAAGCACTTCATCTAATGACATTAATTCATCATCTTTTGAGGATTATGAGCCTCAATTGAATGTGATGCCAAGGATCTCTTTCTCTTTCCCAATTAGTGAAGAGGCTCTTTTCTTTGCTCACTATGATGTGCTGACTAAACGTCCAGGCGGGAACAGATTGAATCCATTGGATTATTATTTCCTCGAGCAGAGAACAAGTGCTCAGAGAATTAATAACCCGGCACTTCAACCAGAGCAAACTATCGACTACTCAGTAGGGTTTAAGCAAACTCTGAGTAAGAGTTCTGCTATGACGATCGAAGCTTTCTACCGAGAAATGAGAAATCAAATTCAGTTGATTGGTCGTCAACAAGCATTTCCCAAAACGTACACAACTTTTGGTAACATTGACTTTGGAACAGTTAAAGGACTTACGTTCTCTTATGATTTGAGAAGAACTAAAAATCTTAAGTTGAGAGCTGCATATACACTTCAATTTGCTGAAGGTACAGGTTCTACTCAAACATCTGCTGCAAACCTCATTCGTGCAGGTAAGCAAAATATTAGAAGTACAACTCCTTTGAGTTATGACCAAAGACATGCTATCGTTGCAACTGTAGATTACCGTTACGGTTCTGGCAAAGATTACAATGGTCCAATTGTATTCGATAAACCAATACTTAAAAATACGGGTGCAAACTTCCAGTTTAATCTTGGATCAGGTACTCCTTACTCTAAACAACAAGTGCCAACAGGAAACGGACTTATTTCAGGAGGGGGATCACCAATTATTGACGGTAGTATCAATGGATCACGTTTACCATGGCAATTTAGAGTTGATGCCAGACTCGATAGAGATATTAAGCTTAAAGTTGGTGAAAATAATAAAGAGTTAAATCTCAATGTTTACCTATGGGTTTTGAATGTGCTTAATACTCAAAACATAATTAATGTATACAGAGCAACAGGCACTCCTGATGATGATGGTTACCTGAATGATCCTAGGTTTGCTCAAAGTATTGATGCAAGAATTGATACCCAGGCATTCACTGAACAATACCTCATGAATGTAAACAATTATTACAATTATGCATTACCAAGAAGGGCAAGAATTGGTGTGATTCTAAGTTTCTAAGAATTATGAGAACGGGTGAAAAAAATATGATTATGAAAAGTAAATTAAAACTCCTTCTTCTCTCTTTATTCCTCATGGGGTCTTCTATTAGTGTAATAGCTAAGGAAGGTCCTTACATGGACAAAAGGAATTCAAGTGGGAAAAAAGACAATAGTAGTTCTGATATAGCTGCTAACTGTACTCCACCGACTGGATCTGAAGAGCTCAACATTAACAATACTAGAGCATTGATCCAAACAGGAGGCGATATGTGGTGGGATCTCGTTGGTCAGGCAAAATATGAGATTCCTAAAACAGAAGATGGGAATGGTCCAACAGCCTTGTTTGCGGGTTCATTGTGGCTTGGTGGACAGGATGTATCAGGACAACTAAAGGTTGCTGCTCAAAGGTTTCGTTCAAATGGTAATGATTTTTGGACTGGACCACTCAGTACTACAGATGCTGAAATCACACCTGAAACTTGTTTAGAATATGATCAGCACTTTTTAACTTACCGTCAGGATGTAGCAAGGTTCGTTGCCTGGTATCAAGCTGGCTTAGAAGGGCCGGAAGTGCAACAAGAAAACTTTCCAGATTATCAAATTCCTGAAAGTATTTTGAACTGGCCAGCTCATGGTAGAGACTATGCTCCTTATAATGAGGATTACTACTTAGCGCCATTTAATGATGTTGACGGTGATGGGAACTACAATCCTCAAAATGGTGATTACCCACGTTATAATCTTGAAAACGTAGAGAATTGCGAGCAAAGAATCGTTGATATCTATGGTGACCAAAATCTTTGGTGGGTCTTTAATGACAAAGGAAACATCCACACTGAATCACAGTCAGACCCAATTGGTATGGAAATCCGCGCGCAGGCATTTGCATTTGCTACCAATGATGAGGTCAACAACATGACTTTTTACAACTATGAGCTAGTGAATAGATCTTCTTTCGAACTGCAAAACACTTATTTCGGTTTTTGGGTTGACCCAGATTTAGGGAACCCACAGGATGATTATGTTGGCTGTGATGTTCAGAGAGGTATGGGGTATGCTTATAATGGAGATGAGAATGATGAAGATAACCAGGGGGCTACTGGTTACGGTACTCAACCACCAGCTATTGGTGTTGACTTCTTCCAGGGACCATTTCAGGATAACGACCAAAAAGATAACTGTCTTTGCCTAAATGATTATCAAGGTGCCATTGATGACGATGGTATCCCCTATGATGGTTTAGGTGTTGGTTATGGTGACGGAATACCTGATAACGAAAGACTAGGTATGCGTGCTTTCCTCTACCATAATAATGATCGAAGTAATACTGGAGATCCAGAGAGAGGCTCTGAATATTATAATTACCTTAGAAGCTTTTGGAGAGATAATTCTAGAATGGTGTATGGTGGAACTGGCTATCAGGGAAGTGTTAGCCCTCCATATATTGAAGCTGATTACATGTTTCCCGGAGATTCTGACCCTGTAGGATGGGGTACAGGAGGCGACCCTCAGCCAATTTGGACTGAGGTAACTGCAGGAAACCAGCCATTTGATAGAAGGTTTGTTCAATCTGCAGGACCTTTTAGACTTGCGCCTGGTGCTGTAAATAATATTACAGTTGGTGTTGTTTGGTCTAGAGCTAATTCAGGTGGAGCTGAGGCATCTGTTGAAAAACTTAGAGTTGACGATGATAAAACTCAGGCTTTGTTTGATGCTTGCTTCCAATTACTCGATGGGCCAGATGCTCCTGAAGTAACAACTACAGAGTTAGATAGAGAGATTATTTTAAAAATTGATAATCCTCAAATTTCAAATAACTACAATGAATCTTATGCTGAGGCAGATCCATTTTTAATTCCACCAGATACTTTGACAGCTGAAGATGGTACTAAATATGGAAAACCTTCTGATAATTCTACAGAAGAAAATGATGAGAATTACGAAAGATTAGCTTTGGAGTATCAATCGTATTTGTTCCAGGGTTATCAGGTATTCCAACTTAAAGATAATTCTGTATCGGCTTCTGATCTTTACAATAATGATCTTGCAAGATTAGTAGCTCAATGTGATGTGAAAGATGATGTTACTGACCTAGTCAATTACGAATTTTCACAGGATGTAAATGCTGCAATTCCGCAACCGAGAGTTGAGAATGCAGAGAATGAAGGTATTCGCAAAACATTCCGCATTACTACTGATGCATTTGCTGAAGGTGACAATCGTTTGGTAAATCACAAGACTTATTATTTCATGGTGATTGCTTATGGTCATAATAATTACAAGACTTATTCGCAAACTCCAGATGGTTTAGACGGACAAACAGAACCTTACCTTCCTTCAAGAAGGTCTTCTTCCGGTCCGATCCCAGTTACGACTGTGATTCCTCACAAAGTTGATCCAAGGAATGATGGTACAATACTAAATGCTCAATACGGAGATGGTGTGCCTGTGAAGAGAATTGAAGGACTTGGTAACTCAGGTTACTTCCTCGACCTGACTCCAGAATCTGAAGATGCTGTTATGAGCGGAGAACCCTGGAAAGTTGAAAATCCAATTTACGAAGCAGGAAGAAGCCCTATTGAGGTTTCTGTTGTAGATCCTCTCAATGTAAAAGATGGAACATATAGAGTTGAGTTTAAAGATTCAACATACAACTTTAGAGAGTCTTCCTTTATAGCAGTTACTGGTTCTACTCTTGAAGACACCGTGTTTTTTCAAAATCCTGTAAATGTATTGGGAGAAAGATTAATTCCAGAAGCAGGTATCGGTATAACTCTAGGTGATGTTACAGATCCGGGATTAACTGATATCAATGGTGATTTAGCCGAGGATAATGGATACATTGGAGCTGAAATTGAGTTCTCTGATAATGAAAATGAATGGCTAACAGGTGTTACTGATACCGATGTTAACACTTACACCAATTGGATCAGGTCTGGGACCTCTGTTGAAGAAGGTCAGGATCCTTATTGGGATTATTCTTACACATTTGATGATGGAATTCAAGGGGCAGGTGTTGATGATGAAGAAGACTATGAACAAATACTAGAAGGTACATGGGCGCCATTTAGATTAGCTGGTTGGAATACACACGCGCCAGGCGCAAATGATGTTGCTAATTTTAACAATCAGTTGTTTGGAGCACCATCAATTGACCCTGAAGTTAGACCTAGACAATTTTTGCAGTATCTGAATGATGTGAATATTTACTTTACATCGGATAAATCAAAATGGACTAGATGTGTTGTGGTAGAAACTCAGGATGACCCATCTCTAGCTCAGGGAAATGCAACAAAGTTATTTCCTCGTAAAGCTCCATCTGTTGATAAAGATGGTAATCCAGCTGACACTAGTCAAGGTCCAAGCAACGATCCTAATAGTCCAGGCTATATCTCTGAAACTGGTATGGGATGGTTCCCAGGTTACGCTATAGATGTTCAAACAGGAGAGCGTCTTAACCTGGCGTTTGGTGAGGATTCTTATCTAACCAGTGATAATGGTGCTGATATGATTTGGAATCCAACTTCTGTCATTTCTCAGGGTGTCCAGCAGGATGCAAATATCAGGTTTGGAGGTAAGCATCATATCTACGTGTTTAGAAATAATGTAGTAGAAGAAAATAAATATATTGCACCTGATTACGCAACATTGAATCAGCCAGAATATAGAATGCCTGCATATGATGAAGGTCGATTCATGATAGAAAAACTGTCAGACCCTGATAGTAAATCTTCTACTGACCTTAGAAGAGATTATATCAGTGTTTACAGAGCTTGTTCATGGACTTCTATCCCAATGTTAGAACCGGGGCAGGAGTTACTGAGTAGTGATGTAACTGTTAAACTACGCGTAAACGAGTCGTTCCAGTTGTTTTCTTCAAAAGAGAAACTATCAATTGGTCAGGAACTTGAAAATGGAGTTCAGTATCTTGTCGAAAAAGGTCCTGTTCAATATCCTGATGTCGATGGAAACTCAACTACCTACCAAAGAGGTAGCATAATTGTTGGTCAAGGCCCAGGACAGGTTCTTGAATCTGTCACTTCTGGCTTCCATACTACTGATAACGATTCTGTTGATAATGTAGTCAGAACCGAAAACGCTGGCAGGCCATTGTACGAGTTTACAGTAGAAGGAATGGAACCAACAACCAATGTCAATAACATTGCTGAAGAAGCTCTTGAATTGATTAAGGTTGTTCCAAACCCTTACTATGCTTACAGCTCTTACGAAGTTGATAAACTCGATAACAGAGTTAAGATTATCAATCTTCCAGAACGTTGTAATATCAAGATTTACACATTGAATGGAATACTTGTTAGAGAGTTCTCAAAAGATGATCCTAATATCAGTTCACTGGACTGGGATCTGAAGAACCATGCTAGAATTCCAATAGCTAGTGGTGTGTATCTAATTCACGTGAACGTTCCAGGTGTTGGAGAAAAAGTATTGAAATGGTTTGGAGTTATGCGTCCAGTTGACCTTGACTCATTCTAAAATTGGGAGCGTTGAAATTATTTATAAATCGACACGGAAATAACTTAAATATGAAAAGACGATATAGTGATAAAATAGTAGGAGCTGTGATTTTTGCAGCCCTTACTATTTTCTCAACGCAAACACATGCCGGAAATGAAGACCGTATTGGTGCTGCAGGCGCAACTCAGTTGTTGTTAAATCCATGGGCTAGAAGTGCTGGATTTGGTAATGCGAACTTTGCTACGGTTGAAGGTGTTGATGCGATATATGGAAACGTATCTGGTTTAGCATTTATGAATCAAACTCAGGTTGGTTTTACTCACACTCGTTACTTAGGGTCTTCAGGTATTGGAATAAATGCTATTGGCCTTGGGCAAAGAGTTGGACAGGCTAGTGTTCTTGGAGTTAATGTTGTTACCATGAATTTCGGTGAAATTGAAAGAACGACTGTAAATCAGCCTGAAGGTGGTCTGGGAACTTACCGTCCTACCTTTGGACACATCGCTCTTTCCTATGCCAGAGAATTTTCAAATAGCATTTACGGTGGAATTACAGTAAAAGCTGTAACAGAAGGTGTAGCTGATGCCAAAGCTCAAGGCGTTGCCTTTGACGCGGGTATTCGCTATGTTACTGGAGAGTATAACAACTTTAAGTTTGGAATATCACTCAAGAATATTGGGCCTAAGATGAATTATGAAGGTGATGGTTTATCGCTTACTAACACCTTAGATGAAAAGCAGTTTACGCTAGAACAAAGGACTGAAGGCTATGAACTTCCATCTGTTTTGAATCTCGGTGCCAGTTATGATTTCTTACTCGGGAATATTGCCGATTCAGCAGGGACTGACTTCGTTGCCGAACACCGCATTACTGGTGCATTTAACTTCATGTCTAACTCATTTGGTAAAGATCAGTTTAGCTTAGGTGTTGAATATGGTCTTAAAGAAATGTTCATGGTGCGTCTTGGTCTCGCTTACGAAGAAGACCTATTCGATAGTGAAGCTTCTCAAAATGTAACTACTGGTCCCACAGCAGGATTCACTGTTGCACTCCCAATAGGAGATGAAGGGAAGTCTGTAGACCTCGATTATAGCTATCGCGATACGAACCCTTTCGATGGTATTCACTCTATCGGATTGACACTCGATTTATAGCAGATAAATTTTCTTATTTTTGTAAAACCCGTCTCTCAAACGAGAGCACGGGTTTTTGTTTGTTTATTACAAGTAAAACAACTTATTGTCATGAGTAAAGTTAACTATTATACAGCTGAAGGTTTAGCCAGGTTGAAGGAGGAACTAAAGGATATGGAGTCAGTTCAGCGACCTAAGATTTCTCAGCAGATTGCTGATGCGAGAGATAAAGGAGACCTCTCTGAGAATGCTGAATACGATGCAGCAAAAGAAGCTCAGGGTCTACTCGAAGCTAAAATTGCCAAACTCAAAGAAGCAATAAGCAATGCCAGAGTTGTGGATGAAAGCCAGCTCGATGACTCTAAGGCGCTCATCCTTTCTTACGTTACGATAAAAAATACAGCGAACGGAAAGAAAATGAAATATCAACTCGTTGCCCCTAAAGAAGCCGATTTGAAGAGTGGGAAGATTTCAGTTGACTCTCCAATAGGAAAGGGTCTGCTTGGAAAAGAAGTTGGCGATATCGCTGAAGTAGAGGTCCCCACCGGTAAAGTGAAATTTGAAGTAGTAGAAATCGCTAGAGACTAATCGATATGGCCAGTATTTTCTCTAAATTGATAAACGGAGAGCTACCTTCTTACAAGGTTTATGAAGACGATAAAGCTTTTGCTTTTCTGGATATCAATCCTATCGCTGAAGGGCATTTACTCGTGGTTCCCAAGAAAGAGGTTGATTATATATTCGATCTCGATCCTGAAACGCTCTCGCACTTACACTTAACCGCTCAAAAAATCGCAAAAGCAATGGATCAGGTTTTCGATTGCGAAAGAGTAGGCGTTGCTGTTGTGGGTCTCGAAGTTCCGCATGCCCACATCCATCTTATTCCGATCAACGGGGTTCACGACATTGACTTTTCTCGTCCTAAAATTGATTTCTCTGAACAAGAATTTAAGGCGATACAGCAAAAAATTACTGACGCTATTTAATCTTACCGGGGTTCTGACTAATAAAGGAACCCCATCCTTTGTATTTCTTTTGGTCAGATCCCTGAGCGCCACCCTGGAAATGGTGGCAAACCGCTACAGATAATCCATCAGTTGCATCGAGGTGTTTGGGCATCTTTTCTTCTTCGATTTTCAAAAGTTTTTGGAGCATTTTAGCAACCTGCTCCTTTGATGCTGATCCAGATCCGGTAATGCTCTGCTTAATTTTCCGGGGGCTGTATTCCGTCATGGGAATGTCGCGGTAAACCGCAGCAGCTATTGCTACACCCTGGGCTCTGCCCAATTTCAACATGCTCTGCACATTCTTACCGAAAAAAGGAGCTTCAATCGCCAGCTCATCAGGATGGTACTCATCGATTAAGTTAAGCGTTCGTTCAAAAATCTTTTTAAGTTTCTGTGCCTGATTATTCAACTTAGTCAAATGAATTTCACCCATTTGAACAAGTTCCATCTTCTTATCACGAACAACGATAATTCCATACCCAGTAATAGTCGTTCCGGGATCTATTCCTAATATGATCTGCTCGGCTTTTTGCAATGTAGTATCTTTGATGTTTTATGTGCGCAAGTTACCCCAAATATAAAGCTACTCTGTCCCTAAACAACGTGATTAAGGGAATTATTTTCCTGTTGGCAGTTGGCTTTTTAATAAGGCACATTAGTGAAAATGCACAATCTGTAAACTTTGATTTCCAGTTTTCCGGTTTTCAGGTTCTCGCTATTCTTGTCTCTATTTTACTGATTCCAGCCAATTGGCTCGTTGAATCCTGGAAGTGGCATATTCTCCTTAAAAAAACTGATCAAACCAGTTTTAAAACTGCAGTTGGAGCTACTTTAAACGGTCTCGTATTCAGTTCTATGTTGCCTAACAGAGTTGGAGAAACTCTCGGTCGAACACTTTACCTATCACCAAAGAACAGAACAAATGGAGCATTTCATTCATTGTTAACATCAGCTGCACAGCTCACAACTACATTAATCATAGGGCTTTTAGCTTTGCCTTTTTATTTTGTGGTGATTGACCAGGAATTGAGTTTAGGGTTGTCTATCTTGAGTTTATCTGCTCCGGTTCTCATTTTGATCGGTTATTTTAACCTTAAAACAGTCTTTAAATTAGTGAGTAACTGGAAATGGGTGAGAAAGAAATTATCAAAACACAATGAAGCATTTGGGCAGTACAGCAATTTGCAACTCATTCACGTGCTGTCGTTAAGCATTTTTCGTTATTTCATATTTAGTCTGCAGTTCACATTGTTAATTTTTGCTTTTGAGTCAGGTTTCTCATTTTTTCATGCGTTTGTCTCAATTCCGGTTATTTATTTGCTAACTACCACAATTCCCAGCTTTAGCCTTGCTGAACTTGGCCTTAGAGAATCTGTAGCCGTATTAATTTTGGGAGCGCTCAACTACTCAATAGCTCCAATATTGGCTTCAACTTTTTCAATTTGGCTTCTAAACATTGCAGCTCCAACATTCTTTGGGTTGGCACTTCTCTTATTCAGGAAACTAAACGTATTACCTTTACGCCAAAATGTACTTTCAGGCGCTCCAAATCGTTAGTTTCGTTGTTTACTTAGCAGTTCTGCTCTATGTATTAAAAATACTGAGAAGAAAATCTCCGTTTCGGTCAGAGCCTAACAATACACCCGTTTCCTTATCGGTTATTGTACCATTCAAAAACGAAGCGTCAAACCTGCCGGCACTTTTGAATTCCATTTGCGAGTTGAAGAATCCTGATTTTGATGTAGAGTTCATCTTTGTCAACGATCATTCAGAAGATGATTTCTGGGATCTTTTTTCGCTAAAGCTCAATTTTACTTACTCGATAATCGACAACAACGGAAGTGGAAAAAAAGAAGCACTTCAAACAGGTATAGAAAAAGCAAAAGGAAATTACATTGCCACAACTGATGCTGATTGTGTTTTGCCTTCAGACTGGCTTGAGACTATTGATGATGCTGAGAAAAGCGATATGCTCATCGGGCCGGTTGTAGTTTCAAACCATGATGGTTCACTCCTCAGCGACTTTCAGTACTTCGAATCAATTGTATTACTGGGATTGTCAAAAGCCACAATCAACATCAACAAATCGATTTCTGCCAGCGGAGCAAATTTGATTTTTAGTAAAAAAGCATTTCAGAATGTTGGAGGATACGATGCGCATACGCATCAAAAATCCGGAGATGATTATTTCCTTCTGAATGATTTTTACGCAAAAGGGTATTCAATTTCGTGGCTTGATAATGCCAGTCCGGTTTACACTCAGCCAGTAAACTCGGTTAAAAAGCTCCTCCGGCAAAAAACGCGCTGGGTGAGTAAAACAAAAGGTAAAATGCCTTTTCATACTACGATCTTAGGAGCTGTTATTCTTTTGGTGAATTTTACTGTTGTCGTTTCAACCCTCGGAGTAATTGTAGGTTATTTACCATCAGTTTTTTTAATAGCGAATTTGCTTAAAGTTTTTATTGACGTACTCTACATCCAGAGTGTATCAAAAAATGAAGGATTGTTTTTCTGTTTCAGAAAAGCATTTTTATCCGGCTTGATTTATCCTTTTTATTTCGCAACAGTGAGTGTGTTGTCGCTTTTCAGGGGATCTGACTGGTAATTTAAAAAATGAAAATAGCTGCGGAGCAAATAACAAAACCAACCACCATTAAAATAAGCGTAAAAGGTAAGATTTGTTTGGCTTTGAGTCCGGTAATGCCGAGTAGTGGAAGTGCCCAAAAAGGCTGTAACATATTCGTGAGCTGATCGCCATAAGCCATAGCCATGATGCCTTTTGTAAAAGTAATATCGAGATCGAGGGCAGCCTGAATAATAATCGGACCCTGAATGGCCCATTGCCCTCCACCGCTTGGCACAAACACATTTACGAGTCCGGCACTGATGAAAGTGAAAAACGGATAACTCTCCGGTCCGGCATTGTTAGCGATAAACTGGGAAATATCAGCTACCATTCCCGAGTCTTTCATGATGCCCATAATCCCAAAATAGAGTGGGAATTGAATGAGGATTCCGGCCGCTCCACTAATCGCATCTCCTACAGCTTTAGTGAAATTGTGAAAAGATTGATGCATCACAAGTGCCAGCCCGAGTAAAAGGAGGTTGATGTTGTTGGGAGTGAAAAAGTTAAATGGATTGTCGAGGTTGAAAAGGATAAGAATTGCTGTCAACAAGACAATTGCCCCAAACAAAATTCCACTCCATTTTGAATGATCAATCTGCTCGGCTCCTTCAATGATTTCCTGTTCGCTCTCTTTGTAGGAGATCTTGAGGTTGAGCGGCTCCGGCTTCGTGTTCTGACCAATAATGTACAACACAGCCGGAACCAGGATCAGAAATGCGAGCGAAACAACGATGTTCATATTCCCGAAAACAGTTTCCTGAAAGGTGATGCTCTCCGGAACTTTAGCCAGCATGGCAGAGTCGAGCTTGTCGCTCACGAGTGACTTTAAATGACCGGGCTCGGCAACTTTGATGAGTGAGGAACCGGAAAATCCTCCGTGCCAAACGAGCAGTCCGGTGTAGCCCGCAGCTCCCACAACGGGATAGTTAATTCTGATCTGGTTACGCTGAGCGTACTCAGCAACTTTACGAGCGAAAACAGCACCAAAAATGAGGGCGAGTCCCCAGTTGAACAATCCAACTAAAATGGTGAAAAATGCAACGATCGAAGCAGCTTTCGCTGTAGTGTTACAAGCTCCTAAAAACCGATCGATGAATTTTGAAACGGGTTTACTCAACGCCAATGTGTGCCCCAAAACGAGGATCAACATCATTTGCATGGCAAAGATCATGAGTCCGCCATTCCACAAACCATCTTTCCAAAAAAAGAGGAGTTCAATCCAGTAAGGATCTTGCTCCTCTGTAACATTTTTTCCACCGGTATCGGTGAAAAGTAAAGCCAGCAAATAAGTGACTACCGATAAAATAACAGCGATAGCAAACGGAGATGGGAGTAAACGTTTAAATAATCGCGCAAATTGATCGGTTAAGTGCATTATTTAAAATGGTAAATCATCATCGTTATTATCATCTGCCGGAACATCAAATGCTGCGTCATTTTCAGGTGGTGGAGGTGGCATTGATGGTCCTCCGCCCTGTTTGGCTTGTGCCTCAGCCTTTTCAATTTTCCACGCGTTGAGATTGACGAAATAGCGCCCGTTGTATTCGTTTCCGCGAAGGTTGAAGTGAACAGTAACTTCTTCGCCTTTTTGGTGTCCGTCAATCATATCACATTTGTCGTTATACAATTCCAGCTTAATATCCTGTGGATATTGTTCCTGAGTTGTTACAACGAATTCGCGTTTTTTAAATCCGCTCTTGAATTCCTGAGCGTCAAATATTTCTTTGATTTTTCCGTGAATATCCATAATTATCTGTCGTTAAAAGTAAGTAGTGTTTTCCAGGCTTCTTCAACTTTTCCCTGGCTCAACAATTCTTTAGCTATTTTATGTAGTTCGAGTTCCAGTTTAGGCGCATCATCTTGCAGGTCAACAAAAAGATCGCTCAACTCAGTGAGCTTGTAATCGTTCACTTCTGTTTCATCAGGAAGTTCGTCCACATTGCCTAATCTTCCCAGGTCATTTCCGGTCAGAACCGTAGAGTTGCGGATGTCTTCAGGGATCTGATCGACACCGATGCCTAAACTTCTCAATGGCTTTGGTATTTCAAAGAGCGCATCTCCGCTTGCCCGGCAATAATAAGATCCGCCCATGCGCGCAACGAGGTCGATTTTCTGTTGATCGATCGATCCGTTTTCGTCAAGCACATCTTCGTTGATGTGGATCATCACAATCTCACAAACGATTAAATTTCCGGCACCGCCTTCAGTTCCTGTTTCAATGATGTCTTTCACTTTACACTCGAGTTGAACCGGACTTTCTTTTACTCTGAAAGGTTTCACCAACTCAGATTTGATAGGAGTAAGTCCTGATTTTTCAAACTCGTTGACACCATCACCGTACTCTGTGCTCGACAAGCTCATTTGCTCAACGATCGGGTAATTCACAATGTTGATCACCACTTCACCGGTTGCTTTTGCATTTTCGAGCGTGTGCTTGGTTGTGTTGTTGCGTACCCTGCGAGCAGGTGAGAATATAGCGATTGGCGGATTAGACCCAAAGGCATTAAAGAAAGAAAACGGACTCAGGTTTGGATTCCCGTCTTCGTCAATTGTACTTGCAAAAGCGATGGGTCGTGGAGCAATAGCGCCCAGCATGTAGCCGTGCAATTTTGCTGTTTCCGTATTTTTAGGATCTACTTTTAGCATGTATTGATTGTTTTGTTGAGCAAAAATAAGGATTGAGTTGAGTTAGAGAAGGTGATTAAAGTTTTGCAATTTAAAATTAATTATATCTTTGCCGCCCGTTCACGCAACACCAATGCGGGTGTGGTGGAATTGGTAGACACGCTAGATTTAGGATCTAGTGCCGCGAGGCGTGTGGGTTCGACTCCCTCCACCCGCACTTTTAAGCCGTCATTTGACGGCTTTTTTTGTTTGTTACAACTTCAACTGAACGTTTAGCCATTCACCATCAAAGTCGGCTCCCAGCTTTTTGTAAAAGTTGATGGCTGATTCATTCCAATCGAGAACCTGCCATTCAAAGCGTCCCATTTTTTCTTTCTTAGCCTTTTCTTTTAAAGCTGAAACGAGCTTTTTGCCAATTCCCTTTCTACGATGATTTGCTGATACGATCAGATCCTCAAGATACAAGCTGGGGCCTTTCCATGTTGAATATTTGTAATAGTAGAGCGCAATGCCTGCTATTTCGTTATCCACCT